>JBDNGV010000529.1:0-5681 GCA_041689125.1 Daejeonella sp. | reverse complement strand
TTAACGATGGGAGCGGCATCCCTGTCTGCCGACAGGCAGGCTTTTTGGCCTTTTGGGGCCAAAAAGATATAGCGGACAGTCCCAAAGGGATGGCTTTGCCACGTGTTAAAACGCCAAAATTCCAGTTTTAAAACACTAGAGTATTTCTAATTCCGAATTCCGTGAAATAGCTGATCATATTCTCCTCCCCATCTCTCATTAGGTTTAATTTCTGCTGCAAGAACCTCCCGAATGGAAACTTGAATGAAAATGAAAAATTGAAAATTAATAGAATTTACCCGAACACTAATTGTGTTTACCAATAAACCTCAGAATAATATCATACATCTGATTATTTTTAAAAACCATTTGAGAGATCATTCCCACATGTTTTTTTCGCTTAATTGTGTTAAGCTCGCTTGGCTTATTTGCTCCGATTAGTTCATCGTATAAACGCTTTGACTGCAATTTTATCGACGGATAGGTTCTTTCTCCAACAAAAATCAGGAATGGCTTGTTTACATATTTCAGATAATACATCGGCGAACCTACTTTCCATATTTCCTGATCTTCGGTAAATGCATCCATAAAACCTTTTGTTTGTTTGTTTTGCTTAGCAATCGTTAGATATTCGAACATATCCAGGCCAAAACCATCATTCAGTATCACCCCACTTATTGGGTTAGGAATACCTGCCTCGGCAAAAAACCTTGGGTCATTATTGATTAATGCTGCCAGATGCCCGCCGGCTGAATGACCCATGACAAAAATCCGGTCTACACGACCTCCATACCCGGAGATACTATCCTTAACCCATTTTAATGCTGCTACACAATCTGAAGCCATCTTTTCGTACTGCGATTTAGGGCTCAGGCTATAATTAATGATTACAGTAACCACATTTTTATTAGCCATGTTTTTACCCAGCCACCAATAGGTTTCCTTTTTTCCACTATTCCAAGAGCCTCCATGAATAAAAACCAAAACATCTTTTGCCTCTGCAGTGTTTTCAGGGTAATAAACATCCAAAAGGTTGCGTATTTCAGTTGAATTCTTGCGATAAGCAATGTCTTTCTTGATTATAACCTCAGCGGTAAGCTCAAAAAAAGGAGTTAGTAATAGAATTAGGAGGTAGTATTTTAGATTCATTTTTTATTTCATTTTAAGCGGGTGGTGATAATACCAAGCGCAGGACATACTTCATGTTCATTTAATCAATGGGTCTTTTTCTTTTGTAAAATGATTGTAGACAAGTCCGTCTAACCATGCCGGTAATACCTTATTCAAAAATACAGTTAGTTTCCCTTGGGCAGTCATGATTAGCGAACGTTTACGCTGTTCTATTCCTTTCACAATGATTCGGGCAACCTCCCCTGAACTCATCATTTTATCTTCATCCATACTGGTTTCGCCCTGTGCTGTACCATCTTTAACCAATGCAACTTTACGGATATTGGATGAGGTGAATCCTGGAGATGCGATCATCACATGTAATCCGGTTTTTAAATTTTCAACTCTCAGTGCCTCCAAAAAGCCATTCAATGCAAATTTAGAGGCAGAATAGCCGGTTCTACCGGGCAATCCGCGATAACCTGCAATGGAAGAAACCCCAACAACTGAGCCCTGATGTTTCAGCAGTTCCGGGATTGCATATTTTGTACAATAAACAGCACCCCAGAAATTGACATCCATCAGGTTACGCAACACCTGCAAATCAAGGTCTTTGAACAATGCACGCATAGAAACACCCGCGTTATTCACCAGAATATCGATACGATTAAAGGTAGATATTGCCTGATCGATCAGCATCTGACAATCTGATTCTTTCGAAATATCACATTGAACTGCCAAAGCCTTGATTCCGTACTTTTCCTCAAGCTCCTGAGCTATTTCACATAAAGTAACATACTGTCTTGCTCCCAAAACAAGGTTTGAACCTTTTTTTGCAAACTCCTCGGCACATGACCTTCCAATTCCGGATGAAGCACCAGTAATGATTACCGTTTTATTTTTGAGGTTCATGTTTTGAATTTATTCAGCTTAAAATTAATTGATCAGATTCATTTAGCTAAAGAGTTTTCGTAGGGTACCCGCGTAGCAATAGACCTTCCTAACGTAATTTCATCAACATACTCTAACTCACCTCCAAATGCTATACCACGTGCTATTGTACTGATAGAAACCCCTGCATCTTTAAGTTTTTTATAGATGTAAAAAATGGTAGTATCTCCTTCCATTGTGGCACTTAAAGCTAATATCACCTCTTTAATCCCACCGGCATGAACACGTTTTACAAGACTCTCAATATTCAAATCCGAAGGACCGATACCATCCATAGGAGATATTAAGCCCCCCATCACATGATATCCACCTAAGTACTGACCTGTATTTTCGATCGCCATCACGTCACGGGTGTCTTCTACCACGCAAATCAGCGACTTATCGCGTTTTACTGAACTACAAATCTGGCAAAGCTCATGATCAGAAATATTATGACATTCAATACAATACCTGATATCTCTTTTTAAAATTAAAAGTGTATTACTGAACTTTTCGACCTCAGCCTGAGGCTGATTGAGTAGGTGCAAAACCAAACGCAAGGCCGTTTTCTGGCCTATTCCGGGTAAACTTGAAAATTCATTGACTGTATTTTCCAGCAGCTTTGAAGAAAAATTCATTTTGCAAATTTAGGATTAATATAGTTTTTTTTGGATTGCTATCTTAGAAAATTACGAATAAGGGAAGCAGATGGTTTCGATAGTGTTGAGTATACTGTCGTTACGAGGAGGCAATTTATTTCATAAAAGTCAATATATTGACAATTGAAGTATTTTAAAAATAGTCTTGCAAAGACGCAGAAACGCAATTATACCACCTAAAACAACTAATCATAAATATTCTGTAAACCTTTGCTTCTTAGCGTCTTTGCGAGAGATAATTATTTTAAAAATATCAATATTTAAAAGGCAAATTTTAAAAATGCCAATTGTAGTTCGCCTGACCGGACTGGCTGGCACAACGAAACGCGCCACCCGGAGGACAAGCAATCACAGAACATTAGTAATTATTAGTAAAGAGAATATTCAGAACTTAATTATTAATTTGCGCAGATATCAATTATAAAAATCTTATGGCTCCGGGAATTTTACTTAGTTTTCTGATTGGATATTTTTTGATGCTATTGGGCATATCCTACTTCACCTCAAAAAAATCTTCCGACAATTCAACCTTTTTTACCGCCAACCGCAATTCAAAATGGTATCTGGTAGCTTTCGGTATGATTGGTACTGCATTATCAGGGGTAACCTTTATCTCAGTCCCCGGCGAAGTTGGTAACCCTGCAGGTAACGAATTTAAATATTTTCAATTCGTTCTTGGCAATGCCATAGGTTTCATTATAATCGCTACTGTGCTGCTCCCATTATATTATCGAATGAATCTAACTTCAATCTATACTTATATTGAGGAGCGTTTAGGAACCTACAGCTATAAAACTGCCGCCAGCATATTTCTTTTGAGTCGTACAATCGGTTCATCCTTCCGCTTATATCTGGTAGTGATTGTCTTGCAACGCTTTATTTTCGATTCTTATGGTGTTCCATTCTGGGCAACCGTACTCATTTCACTCGGATTAATTTGGTCATATACCTTTAAGGGCGGTTTAAAAACCATTATTATTACCGACACACTTCAAACCTTATTCTTGGTTTCATCAGTAATATTGACCATTTACTTTATTTGCGATAGTCTGGGACTTAATTTAGTACAGGCTTTTGAGACCATTAAGAATAGCGGTTATTCAAAGGTATTCTTCTACGAAGATTTCATGACCAGCAAGTTTCATGTTAGTAAGCAACTGCTTGGAGGTATTTTCGTGACCATCGCCATGACAGGCTTGGATCAGGATATGATGCAGAAGAATTTGAGTTGCAATAATATCAAGGAAGCCCAGAAAAATATGTTCACATTCACTACGGTCTTTGTGATCATCAATATGTTCTTCTTGAGTGTGGGAGCATTACTCTATGTATACGCAAGTAAAAATGGAATTGAACTTCCGCTCGACCAGATTACCGGCAAACCAAGAACCGATTTTCTTTTCCCGGAGATCGCTTTCAATCATTTATCTCTTATTCCGGCGATAGTGTTTATGCTTGGATTAACAGCTGCTACATTCGCTACGACGGATTCCGCATTAACCGCTCTTACCACATCGTTTTGTGTGGACTTCCTAGGTTTCTCAAAAAGAAAGGATTTAAATTCAGTGGCAGCAATAAGAACTAGGCATATTGTTCATATTGGCATTTCCCTGTTAATGTTCATGGTGATTGTATTGTTTAATGTTGTAAATAATGCAGCAGTGGTAAGTGCAATATTTACAGTTGCATCTTATACCTATGGTCCATTATTGGGACTTTATGGTTTCGGACTATTTATGAAAAATAGAGGGGTAAAGGATAAACTAGTACCTGTCATTTGTTTACTATCTCCTGCAATTTGTTTTTTTATGAATGCAAATTCAAAGACTTTAATGGCTGGCTATGTTTTTGATAATGAATTGATCGTAGTGAATGGCTTGATCACATTTATTGGTTTATTATTGATCAGCAAACCCGCCACCAGCAAAACTCAATTTTAACATATTTGATTCTAATTATGAGTAATGACGATAAAATAAGGAATGCATTCGAAAATAAGAACTGGCAGGAAATTAAAGTCACAGATTCCTGGCAGATCTTTAAAATCATGGCTGAATTTGTAGATGGTTTTGAAAAATTGGCTAAAATAGGACCTTGTGTTTCTATTTTTGGCTCTGCAAGAACATCCCAAGAAAATAAATATTATAAACTAGCAGAGGATTGCGCCAGAATGCTGACCGAACGGGGTTATGGTGTTATATCCGGCGGTGGCCCCGGCATTATGGAAGCTGCGAATAAAGGTGCATTCGAAGCCGGAGGTAAGTCTGTAGGCTTAAATATTGACCTACCTTTCGAACAGTTCCACAATAAATTCATCGACCGGGATAAAAATCTTGGATTCGATTATTTCTTCGTTCGTAAGGTAATGTTCATGAAATATTCACAGGGGTTTATTGTTCTACCGGGTGGATTTGGAACTTTGGATGAGATGTTTGAGGCATTAACCCTTATTCAAACAGGAAAAGTGGCCCGTTTTCCCATTGTACTGATTGGGGTCGATTACTGGTCAGGATTGATGGAATGGGTAAAAACCAATATGCTGGGGCAGGAAAATAATATCAACGAAGATGACCTGAATTTATACCGTTTGGTAGATACTGCAGAAGAAGCTACAGAACATATTTTTAGGTTCTACGAAAAATATGTTTTAAAACCGAATTTTTAGTTAGTTGGTTGGTTAGTTGGTTGGTTGGTTAAAAGGGCATGGTTCATTGGAAAATGCTACCTAAACTGTCACAGTCCATTATCAACCATTAGTGTCCGGTAAAAGTATTAAAAAAAAATAGGGAGGAACGAATTCCTCCCATGATCTAGTTAGCTTTGAGTTACGACACTTAAAATAACCATGAACAAAAGTACTTTTTTTACCGGACAGCCGATCTTGAAAATTGACAGTTGACGACAAGTGTCCGATAAAGATTTTATATTTCGACCCCGAAGGTGGTCGTATATTTATAGAGGATCAGATTTCGCTGAAAAATCGACCCCGAAGGTGGTCGTATG
>JBDNGV010000528.1:0-2386 GCA_041689125.1 Daejeonella sp. | reverse complement strand
CTTTCATCTAATAATAAATCTCTGCCTCTGACTAAAGTTAGTAAGGATGCCGGAACCTACATTCATTGGAGCAAAGATTCAAAGCGATTAAACTGGATCTTAGGCCCTAAATATTTTTCAAAGGATATCAATAGTTCTTTCAGCTTTTTGGGTAGTACTGAAAAAACAGCCAAATCCGACACATTGGGATTAGATATTGATCTGCGTTTAAAATCTGATTTGCCTGAAGGAATGATTGCTATTACCAATGCAAGGATTATCACCATGAAAGGAGATGAAGTCATCGAAAATGGCACAATTATCATCGACAAAAACAAAATCATAGGGGTGGGAAACAATATAGGAATTCCTGAAGGTGCAAAAGTCATCAATGCAAGCGGAAAAACCATAATGCCTGGAATCATAGATGTTCACAGTCATTTAAGAGCTAGTTCAGATGGGGTTAGTCCACAGCAGGATTGGAGTTATTATGCTAATCTTGCCTTTGGAGTTACTACATCGCATGATCCTTCTGCCAATACTGAAATGGTATTCAGCCAAGCAGATATGGTGAGATCAGGCAGTATGGTTGGGCCAAGAGTTTATTCAACCGGAACCATTTTGTATGGTGCTGACGGCGATTTTAAGACGGTTGTGAATAGTCTTGATGATGCACGATCTGCATTGAGAAGAATGAAGGCAGTTGGTGCCTTTTCTGTAAAATCCTACAATCAGCCAAGAAGAGATCAACGCCAGCAGATCATACAGGCAGCCAGGGAGTTACAGTTAGAAGTTGTACCTGAAGGCGGATCTACTTTCTTTCATAATCTGACACATATTCAGGATGGCCATACCAGTCTGGAACATAATATGCCCCAGGTTCCTTTATATAAAGATGTAAAGGCACTTTGGAATAAGAGTACAACTTCTTATACTCCTACTCTTATTGTAAGTTATGGATCTCAATCAGGCGAAAACTATTGGTATGACCGTACTAATGTATGGGAAAATGAGCGGCTATTAAGTAATACACCACGTTATATTGTCGACTCAAGATCCAGAAGAAGAAGCACCTCCGAGTTTGCAGATTATGGCCATATTAAAGTTGCCAGGGCCGCGAAAGAACTTTCTGATGGCGGGACTAAAATAAACCTAGGGTCCCACGGTCAGCTTCAGGGGCTTGGAGCTCATTGGGAGTTATGGATGTTTGCGCAGGGTGGTATGTCATCATTGCAAGCCATAAGAAGTGCCACTTTAAATGGTGCAGAGCATTTAGGCATGGCAAAGGAAATTGGATCTCTGGAGACCGGAAAATTAGCTGACATGCTTATTCTTGATGCGAATCCACTTGACGACATCAGGAACACTGAAAAAATCAAATATGTGATTATCAATGGGCGAGTATATGATACCGAAACGATGAATGAAACCATCAGCCGCGAAAAAGCACGCAACCTATTTTGGTGGCAGATGAACAGATCAGAAAGTTTTACTATCCCTCAGGGAAATATTGAAACCTATACTTTCACTCATCCAGAATGTGATTAAAATAAACCCTGACAGGGTTGTTAAATATTCTTAGGCTAAACGCAGACAGGATTTTGAATCCTGTCTGCGTTGTTAAATATTCTGGGCAATTACAAAACCAGCCGACCAGGCCCATTGAAAATTGTAACCGCCTAGCCATCCAGTCACATCAACACATTCCCCTCCAAAAAATAAACCCGGTACCTTTTTAGCCTCCAGCGTTTTTGAAGACAGTTCATCAGTAGCCACCCCTCCTCTCATTACCTCGGCTTTATCATAACCCTTATTCCCTGCAGGTTTTACATTAAAGTGATGAATATAAGTATCAATTTTTTGAATATCTTCTTTTGTTAAAGATGCCAGATTCTTTTCAACCGGTAAAAACTTTGAAAGCGCATCAGCAAATTTCTTTGTAAACAAATCGGAAAATAATCCTGAAAGCGTTTTACGGCCATTAAGCATTTTCTGACTTTGAATGAGCTCTGTAATATTATCATGAGGAAGCAGATCGATTGAAATATGTTCACCGGGTTGCCAATAAGATGAAATTTGAAGAATTGCCGGACCACTAAGGCCCCAATGGGTAAATAATATATTTTCCTCAAAGCTTATTCTATCATTGGACACCCTGCTGAATATCGAATTTCCCGAAAGCTGGGCATACCATTCAGCATCTTTACCTATTATTGTTAGCGGCACCAATGCAGGATCTGTTACGCTTATCTTTAGTCCAAATTGTCTTGCAATTCGTAATCCGAAATCAGTAGCACCCATTTTCTGAATAGGAAGTCCGCCACTTGCAATCACCACTTTTGCTACTCTGATCTCTTTTAATTTTCCGGCTCTGGAATAGCTGATTTTAAAATCGCCTTCATCTGTT
>JBDNGV010000527.1:0-2716 GCA_041689125.1 Daejeonella sp. | reverse complement strand
CTGTTTTGAAGTTCAATATTACCTTCAGGAAGTAAATTCTCTAAAAAATAGCCAACTAGTTGTTTTTTGAAATTATCAGCAACCTCATAAATGACTTTCTCTGTATCAGTTCGCATTTGGTTGAGACTTTCAGTCATAGCGGGATCCAGAATATGATGATGATCTTCACTTACTTTCTTTAAATGAAAAAAATGAGTTTTCAAAGTGTTAAAATTAAATAACTCATAAATCAGGGATTGTTGAAAAGCGATTCTGGAGGCAATGAGCTGCTGCTCACCGGGTTCATTATCTTTGGCATTGCGCGTATATTCAGAAATCGTCCCATCGGTTTTAACACTATTGAAAGAAATAGGAGAGCGTAGAACCATACCCTCAAAGCTTTTACAGCGGCTTAAGGCTACGTAGACTTGTCCATGAGCAAAGGCCAAATTGGCGTCAATTACCGCTTTTTCAAAAGTTAAACCCTGGCTTTTATGTATTGTAATGGCCCAAGCTAGTTTTAACGGCAATTGCGTAAAAGTCCCGATAATCTTTTCTTTTACCTCCTTGGTATCAGTATCTAACTCATATTTAATGTTGGTCCATTCCAGTGGATTGACTACGATTTCAGACACATCTCCCGGGCATTTTACCAAGATTTGATCATCAGATATTGAGGTAACCATGCCTATTTTACCATTAAAGAAAAGGCGCTCGCGTGAAGGATCATTTTTCACGAACATTACTTGAGCACCTTTTTTTAATTCTAGTTCGGCTACAGTGGGATAAGAGTATTCAGGAAAATCGTCCTGAATCACTGCATTGAACCTGTGAATTGGGTTGCTTAGTTCTTTTAATTTCCCCTCATTAATTTCCTGTGCAGATTTGTTATGTGTGGTAAGGGTGATGTATCCTTCCTCATCGCTTGGATTGAAATTAGGGATGTAACGCTGGTTTAACTTTTTTAAAACATCTTCATCGATCTGATTCTGCCTTACCCTGTTTAAAAGTTCAATAAAATTGGAATCCACCTGTCTGTAAATATGTTTTAACTCGATGCTTACCGGCTGGGTTTCCGTCAGGGCTTTACTACTGAAAAAAAATAGGTTTGGATAATAACTTTTCAGGATAATCCAGTCTTCATCTTTAACAACCGGCGAAAGTTGGTGCAGGTCTCCAATCATTAAGAGCTGCACTCCTCCAAATGGTTTTTTATGATCTTTAAAACGTCTCAATACTTCATCGATATGGTCGAGCGTATCCGCTCGGACCATGCTGATCTCATCGATAACCAATAGGTCAAGACTTTTAATAAGGTTAATTTTATCCTTGCTGAAACGTTTGTGTTCAGGTTTGGCTGTGCTACCCGGAATATGGGGTCCAAAGGGCAGCTGAAAAAAGGAATTGATGGTTACCCCACCGGCATTGATAGCTGCGACACCGGTCGGTGCCACCACTGCCATTCGTTTTAATGAGGTGTTTTTAAGTTGGTGAAGAAATGTAGTTTTACCCGTTCCTGCCTTCCCCGTCAGAAAAATATTTTTGTCGGTGTACTGTACAAAATCAAAAGCGAGGTCTAGTTGAGAATTCTGTTGCATTGAAGGGATTAAAGCATGTTTTGCATTCATGGCAAGGTAAAAATTTAAATCCTATAACAGAATTAAACATCTGAAAATTCGAAACCTGGAAGAACAAAATAATAAATTGACCACCATTCATATTCAAGTGTAAAATATAATTTGAACCCACCTTCCATTTGTATTTTATCATGAGCCTCGGTAATTGCAGTATATTTCACCATGCCTTCAGCATAGCCCAATCCAATATCTTCCTGAAGCTCAAAATTGATATCAGCTATTGCGTAAATGCCGTTTTTGAACTTATTATAAGAGTCAAAAACTTTACTGAATTTGTCCATAATCTTAGCCTTTTTCCAAATTTTTCCATCAGGTTGTATTAATTCATCTGCAAGACTAAATAAGAGATTATCTTTTTCCTGTCCAAACCAGGAAGACATAAATTTTTCTGCTTTTTGCCTGATATCAAGTCTGTGGTTGGGATGGAATTCTTCATAAATAAAATGCATGATCATACCGGGTATTTGTACATTCATTACTTTCTCTTCAAATAGTTCTTCAGTAATAAATTTATATTTAGTACGGTAGTCATAAGAACCTAAAAAGTCAAGAGCAATTTGCTTCTGGTTTATCAGATCCATTAGTTTGTCAAAAGCTGCTTCTAAGGAAAGATCATCAAGTTTAGCCTCAGGTATAAAATCAGGCTTTTCAATTAGTTCATATATTCTGATCTCTTCGGCATTAGTTAAACCAGTCTCAAAGGCTAGCATATTCTTAAGAAATATATTTTCGATTGAGGGAGGCGTATTTTTTGAAATGTGAGCCTCTACACCGAGCTCGGCTTTCAATTTTAATTGTAATAGTTCGTTTTCCATCCGCTTATTCTCATTTGGATCATGACTAAGGGGCAGATTGTTTTCAGGCATGTTTTTCATAGTATTAGGCTTTGAGTTTTTTAAAACACATTATTTAATTTTAATATGAAATTATGGGATTTGTTGAGCTACAGTATGGTAGTGGTAGGAGAAATTGTGTAAACGGTAAAAATTGAACATACATGGGAATGGTTTTTCATGCAGTTAATGTTTTGACCACCCGCTGAAGAGGATTTGAAATCTGCCTATAGATCTGCGTCAAATTAGTGGCTTCCTAGGAATAAT
>JBDNGV010000526.1:0-5262 GCA_041689125.1 Daejeonella sp. | reverse complement strand
GCCAACAGTCAGGAGGCAATATTACCCGAATACCCACAAAATTATTTCATTCGTCCGCTTAACCTTCCCCCTATCATATCAGGAAATTTCGGAGAAATTAGATCGAATCATTTTCATTCAGGACTCGACCTGAAAACAAATCAGCGGGAAGGCTATCCGGTTTACTCAAGCGCCGATGGCTACATATCCAGAATTAGGATTCAGATTGGCGGCGGAGGAAATGCTTTATATATCAGCCATTCAAATGGATATACTACAGTTTACATGCACTTGAGGAACTTCAATGAGCGCATCAAAATGATATTGAAAAATTATCAATACCGGATGCAAAAGTTCGATGTCGATTTTCCATTACTATCTGTTGAAATCCCTGTAAAAAAAGGAGAAATAATTGCATGGTCAGGAAATACCGGCAGTTCCGGTGGCCCACACCTTCATTTTGAGATCAGAGATACAGAAACGGAAGAACCAATCAATCCTCAGCTTTTCGGGATCAGAATTCCCGATCAGGTTAAACCAACAATTACCGGCCTGTATATCTATCATTTAAACGGTGAACCCTTCAGTGAGCATACCAAAAAACAGTTATATCCGGTAATTGGTACCGCTGGGATTTATAGGCTTAATCCACAAACTTTTGTCACTACCAGTGGTGAATTCAGCTTGGGAATTGCCTGTTCCGACAAGAACTCAGCTTCTGAAAATAATAATGGACCATATTCAATTGAACTTCAGGTTGATAATCAAACAATCTACTCTTCTGCCTTTGAAAAATTATCATTTGATAATTACAGGGGAATGAATTCCCATATTGATTATCCGACAATGATCGTCACGGGTAGAAGAATACAGAAAAGTTTTCTTGAACCGGGCAACCCATTAAAAATTTACAAAAATGTGTTGAATAACGGTATTCTGAATTTTTCTGACCAGAATATCCGTAATGCCAAGTATATATTAAAAGATATTGCAGGTAACGAGAGTGTACTCAACTTCAAAATAAAATTCAATCCGGCAGCCACGAAAACCTCAAAAGAAATTGATGGAAAAAGATTTAAATTCAATCAGGTTAACAGTATAGATACTGCCGGGTTGAAACTTAACATTCCAATAAATACGCTTTATAGCGATCTTAATTTTGTTTATAAAAATGCTGCCAAGCCTCCGAGCGCCTATTCTATGGTTCATCATGTCCATAACCGCTTAACACCCTTAAACGGCCCGATTAGTCTGGCGATAAAAGCCGATGATAATCTACCCCTAGAATTACAAAGTAAAGCTCTGATTGTAAACAGCCTTAGAAAAACTCAGGGGGGTAGTTATGAGAACGGTTATGTAAAAACGGAGATCCTAAATTTCGACAGCTTTTACATTTTGGTTGATTCACTTGCACCTAGAATCGTACCAGCAAACATTAATAATGGAGCTGATATGGCTAATATTTCAAGAATCCTGTTCCGGATTTCCGATAATCTTTCGGGCATAAATACCTTCAATGCAATGATCAACGGACAATGGGTACTTATGGAATACGATCCTAAATCGGGCTCCTTGTGGCATCGATTTGACGAATTAACAACAAAAGGTAAAAACGATTTTGTATTGACCGTAACTGACAAAAAAAATAACCAAGCAACTTACCGAGCTGTTTTCTACCGATAAACAGAATTATTAATTTCAGAGTATTTATTTTATTAATTTTATGGAATAAATCTTAGCAAAAATGATTGAACTTATTGAGGGGCAAAAAGCTCCTGATTTCAAGGAAAAAGACCAAAATGGGAAAGAAATAAGCCTGAGTGATTTTTCAGGAAAAGACGTCATCTTATATTTTTATCCAAAAGATAATACTCCCGGTTGTACTGCCGAAGCATGCAGCTTCAGAGATAATTATGAATCGCTTCTCAAAGAAGGCTTTGTGGTATTAGGTGTAAGCACTGACGATGAAAAGTCGCATCAAAAGTTTATTACTAAATACAATTTGCCATTCCCTCTGATAGCTGATACTGATAAGGAGATCGTTGAGGCTTATGGGGTTTGGGTTGAAAAAAACATGTATGGCAAAAAATATATGGGGATTGCAAGAAAAACATTTATCATTGATAAAAATGGACTGATTCGAAAGATCATTGATAAAGTTGATACTAAAAATTCTTCTAGACAGGTTTTAGATTCTTTAAAATAAAAATCAGTCGATTAATAATAAAATATCCTGTAAAATCAAATAATTTCAAAACAAGCCTTTATTCAAAGAACATGGCTATTTTAGTAAGGCCATTAAGCATAAACTATGACTCCAGATATTGATAAATTAACAAAAATTGCTTCACAGGTTCGACGTGATATTCTAAGAATGGTACATGCCTGCCAATCCGGACATCCGGGTGGCTCACTGGGCTGTACTGATTATTTTGTAGCCCTTTACTTTCATACCTTACAACACAATACCGAATTTGACATGGACGGAAAGGATGAAGACCTGTTCTTCCTTTCTAACGGACATATTTCGCCGGTTTGGTACAGTGTATTGGCTCGTTCCGGATATTTTGAGGTATCAGAACTTGCCACTTTTAGAAAGATTAATTCCAGACTTCAGGGGCATCCCGCAACCCACGAAAATTTGCCTGGAATTCGGGTCGCATCCGGCTCTTTAGGTCAGGGCATGTCGGTAGCCATAGGTTCTGCTATTGCAAAAAAGTTGAACAAAGATAATAGACTTGTATTTTCGTTGCACGGTGATGGAGAACTTCAGGAAGGCCAAACATGGGAAGCAGCAATGTATGCCAGCCATAATAAAATTGACAACCTGATATCAACCATTGATGTTAACGGCCAGCAAATTGACGGACCAACCGATGCCATATTATCCTTGGGAAATTTAAGAGCTAAATGGGAATCTTTCGGATGGGAAGTACTTGAAATGAGCGGAAATGATATGACCGATGTGATACGTGTCCTTGATCTTGCGATCAGCAAAACATTTAAAGGAAAGCCGATCATGATCCTGATGCAGACCATGATGGGCAATGGAGTCGATTTTATGATGCATACTCATAAATGGCATGGTTCTGCTCCAAACGATGAACAGCTAGCGCTCGCACTGGGTCAGTTGGAAGAAACTCTAGGCGATTATTAAGGATTTCTGTTAGTTTAATCCGCATTCAAAAACACATTTAAATTAATTTTGCCTGGTAAATTTCAGGCCCTTTGCTTTGTCATATGAAGAAATACACATACACCGAGAAAAAAGATACTCGCTCAGGTTTTGGAGCAGGTTTACTGGAAGTAGGAAAAAAGAACGATAAAGTAGTCGCTTTATGTGCCGATTTAATTGGTTCATTAAAAATGGATGCTTTTATCAAGGAATTTCCTGAGCGCTTTTTTCAGATCGGAATTGCAGAAGCAAATATGATGGGAATCGCAGCAGGTTTAACTATCGGAGGTAAAATTCCTTATACCGGCACTTTTGCTAACTTCTCAACCGGTCGTGTGTACGATCAAATCAGACAGTCTATTGCCTATTCAGGCAAGAATGTAAAAATTTGTGCTTCTCATGCCGGACTTACTCTTGGAGAAGATGGTGCAACCCATCAGATACTAGAGGATATCGGCATGATGAAAATGCTTCCCGGAATGGTGGTAATCAATCCTTGCGATTATAACCAGACAAAAGCTGCCACTATTGCTATCGCTGATCATCATGGCCCTGTTTATTTAAGATTTGGCAGACCTGCGGTACCTGTTTTTACAGATCCAGATCAAAAATTTGAGATCGGCAAAGCGTGGATGGTTAATGAAGGAACTGATGTTAGTATTTTCGCAACCGGCCATTTGGTTTGGAAAGCAATTGAGGCCGGTGAAAAATTAGCAGAAGTAGGAATCAGTGCTGAAATAATTAATATTCATACCATTAAACCTTTGGATGAAGCAGCTGTCTTAAAATCAGTTGCTAAGACCGGATGTGTAGTTACTGCAGAAGAGCATAACCGTTACGGTGGTTTAGGAGACAGCATTGCACAGGTATTAACCAGAAACCATCCTGTTCCGCAAGAATACGTTGCAGTTAATGATAGTTTCGGAGAAAGTGGTACACCTGATCAACTGATGAAAAAATACGGTTTAGACACGGAGGATATAATCAATGCGGTAAATAGGGTAATTAAACGCAAATAATTCGACTGAATTCCGGAATCTAAACCCAAAACAAGAATATGCAGGTAGAAGATTTCGAGATATTAGACAAATTTTCCAGGGAAGGTACTCGTCACGAAGGATTCAATCTGCTGCTTAAAAAATATCAGCAGAGAATTTACTGGCATATCCGAAGGCTAGTCATAGATCATGATGATGCAGATGATTTAGTTCAGGATGTATTCATTAAGGTCTGGAAGAACCTCACAAACTTTAGAAGTGATTCACAATTATATACTTGGCTTTATCGTATAGCCACAAATGAGAGTATCACCTTTCTGAATCGAAAAAAAATAAGGGACAGTGTATCTTTAGATGATTCGAACGGACTTGATCTGGCCGAAACGCTCGCTGATAGCCCCTATTTTGATGGTGATAAAGCACAGATGAAACTTCAAAAAGCGATATTGACACTCCCCGAAAAACAAAGGCTGGTGTTTAACATGAAATATTTTGATGATTTGAAATACGAAGAGATCTCTGAAATTCTTGGCACGAGTGTCGGCGCGTTAAAGGCATCTTTTCATATTGCAGTTAAAAAAATTGAACAGATATTAATACTTTCAGATTAAACCTTTCTATCCCCATTGTATCAAAGAAATATGAAAACAGAGAATTCAGATAAGGATTGGTTAAAAGAGGCTCCAACTCTTGCTAAAATTAGCAGAGCGAACCCCTTTGTTGTGCCGTCCGATTATTTTGAATCTTTGAATGAAAGCTTGAATACAATGACCAAACTCGAAAGCCTTCGATTTGAGGATGACGATGAGTTTAATTTGCCTGAAAACTACTTTAACCACTTAGCAGGAAGAATTGAAGATCGTTTAGCCATACAGACTATTCAGGATCTAGCTCCAGGCGAAGGTTTTAAACTACC
This sequence comes from Daejeonella sp., assembly GCA_041689125.1. GTDB lineage: Bacteria > Bacteroidota > Bacteroidia > Sphingobacteriales > Sphingobacteriaceae > Daejeonella. Next base: position 194 of record JBDNGV010000526.1, on the reverse strand, counting down.
AGATTCCTATTTTACCAGCCTCACTGAGCGCATCAATTTAAGAATTGATGAGAAAATTGCTCCCGCAAGGCAGAAAAATCTGTTTCCTTCGTGGATCCGGTATTCTGCAGCTGTAAGCATTGTATTCGTTATCGGGATATCCATTTATTTTAATTCATCAATCTACGTTTTCAATCAACAGTTATCAAAAGTTC
>JBDNGV010000525.1:0-4047 GCA_041689125.1 Daejeonella sp. | reverse complement strand
GCTGTAATAAAAACCGGTATGGGACCCGATCCGATGGTAATGTGGTTCCCTCCAAAGAAATAATAAATAAAAAAATGAAATACTATTTTTTCAGGCACTCAATATTAATGATCTCTATTTTAGCTGTTTTGGTAACAGTTTTTTACGGTTTTTACAGAAATCCTGAGCCTAGATTGAAACATCTTCAATTTCGTGTACAGGCTGATGTAGCTCATCAGGAACTAAACAAGAATTTCTCTTGGTTTCATCCTCGTGCTGCTGGAATTCCAAAATTTGGAAATAATGGAAACCCCGCAGTTATTATGACCATACAGAAGCATCTGAATGTAAGTGACTATTATTCAGGCATGTATTATATGCGAACAGATGATCTTGGAAAAACCTGGACTAGTCCCATTGAGATACCCGAACTTAAATGGCAATATGAATCGGATGGTACAACAGTCAGTGTTGCTGATGTCACTCCTGGTTGGCATGAGAAAACGGGTAAACTTATTGCAATTGGGATAAAGGTAAGATATAGTAAAGAAGGAAAGCAATTATTAAACAAGCCACGATCTCATGACGCCGCCTATACTGTTTTTGATCCAAAAACAAATTCTTGGACTCCTTGGAAAATGATCAATAACATACCTGACGCTGATTCCAAGTTTTTTCTTGTTAATCCTGGATGTGGACAGTGGATTGTCAAACCTGATGGAAAAATCCTCCTTCCCATCTACTTCAGTGGACCCGAATTGGCTGAATCTTCAGTTACAGTGCTTGAATGTTCATTCGATGGTACTACATTATCTTATCTGCGAAATGGTGACGAGATGACTGTAAAAGGTGGCAGAGGTCTTGGGGAGCCCTCTCTTGTAATATTTAAAGGAGCGTATTTTCTAACTATGAGGAATAACTTTAAAGCTTATGTAACTAAAAGTAAAGATGGTTTGCAATGGTCCCCATTTAAGCCATGGACTTTTGATGATGGAAGCGATCTTGGAAGTTACAATACGCAGGCTCACTGGCTGGTACATAGCGATGGATTATTTTTATCATATACCAGGAGAGGCGCAAATAACGATCATATTGCACGTAATCGTGCTCCTTTATTCCTAGCACAAGTTAATCCGTTAGAATTAAATGTGATTCGGGCCACCGAAAAAGTTTTGATACCTGAAAGGGGTGTTATGCTAGGTAATTTTGGAGCTTCGGCTATAACTGAAAATGAGTCATGGGTGACGGATGCTGAATACATGATTGGTGATAAACCTCATTCGCGTGGTGCCAATGGTACTGTTTGGGTCTCCCGTGTCATATGGATAAAAAAGAATAAACTCGTAAAATAAATAATCTTAAACCTTTTAAATTTTTAACATGAATCACAAATTTAAAATCTACAAGACGTTTTGGCCTTCAATGATTTTGCTGGCCCTACTGATTACTTCGCATTTTGTTTTTGCACAATCTTCTGCAATCCAATCTGGCCGCAACAAAATAACCTCTAATGGTTATTGGATCCATGATAAGGCCGAAGAAATCCAAGGGCTGAAAACTGGACCTTTTGTCCGTTTAGGCAATGGAAATATTCTAACTGTCGAAGGAAATAAAAGTTGCATTAGTAAGGATGAAGGCAAAACCTGGACTAAATATTCCATTTTTACCGACTCCAGCCATTTCGATATCCGGATAGAAAGAGCTTTGATCCGTACCAAAGATGGGGTTATTATTCTGGCCTTCGCTAATGATAAAGAAAAAGCAAATTGGAACTGGCAAAATGATATTGCTGATTCGCCGAATGCAACAATTCCAACGTATGCCGTTAGAAGTCTTGACGAAGGAAAGACATGGCAGGAACCGCAAAAGTTACACGATGATTGGACTGGAGCAAACCGGGATATTATAGAAACAAAGGATGGGAATGTTATAATAAGTTCGATGATGATGCGACATAATCCCGGGCATCATACGGTAGTAACTTATACTTCCAAAACCAATGGGTTAAATTGGGTGAGGTCTAATGTTATTGATCTTGGTGGAGTAGGTCATCATAGTGGCGTAGTTGAAGCAACTATTGAGCAGCTTAATGATAAACGTATATGGATGTTGATGCGTACAAATTGGGGGGTGTTCTGGGAGGCTTTTTCAGAAAATGAAGGATTAAACTGGAAAAATTTCAAACCGACAAACATCGATGCTAGTTCTGCACCTGGTTTGCTTCAAAGACTTAAAAGCGGACGTCTTTTCCTTGTATGGAATCGTGCAAAGCCTGAGGGGAAAAGTGAATATCGTATGAGCGGAGGGGATGGAATATCCTCTGAAGTAGCTCATAGTAATAACCGTGAAGAGCTTTCCATAATGTTTTCAGATGATGATGGCAAGACCTGGACTAAACCAATAGTTATAGCTGGGATTACAGAAAAAAGCAAAATAAAAAATTTAGCCTATCCAAGAGTATTTGAGGCAAAGCCTGGTGAAATATGGATAACTACCACTTATGCCGGCTTTGGTGGAGAACTTAGTATAAAATTGAATGAAAAAGACTTTTTGAACTAAATTAAATTGATATGAACAGGAAGAATGTGAAAGATAATCTAAGGATTGTCACTAATGAATTTTCGTCAAGTTTAGAAGAAAAGCCAGGTGCTTCACGGCGAAATTTTATTAAGACCGGAGGATTAATTATGGCATCTGGTATACTCGGCGTTTCTGCTCCTTTGTCGTCTTGTATGGGTGAAATGGCAGAAGATGGTGGACAATCGAAATGTATTGATTATGGTAAGTCCTTTTTATGCAATACTGCAGAGTTTAACTCTGTTAGAATGTGGATTGAGAGTAAGACAACAATATTTGATACAAAAGCTGGGAAAAGTACTATTTATTATCAGGGCGCATCCTGTAAAAGTGAGAATACTTTTGGTGAAAAAGATTTGTTCTATAAAGACAATTATGATTTCCTCCCGATTTTCGGAGATGGGAAAGTATTGGTCTTTCGTAGACGTGTAAACAAACGTGGCGAGGAGTATCGTTCAATCAAAAATATGGAAGACATGTGGGGGGGTAATCCAGTTGTATATGCACCAGTTGCCAGTGTAATTACAGAACTCGACACATTTGAAAAAATACGTGATGCTACTGCTGCAGGAATTCCCATTGTTACACAGACCGAATTTCAAAATAACGAAACCGGACTGCGGGCAGTGATTGAGGCTCCTTGTAAAACAATGAATATAAGCCATCCTAAAAAAATGTATCAGGTTGATACAGGACCTATTGCTTTCCCTGACCTGTCAAAAAAATATGATAATCAGATTGATTGCCTGAGCTTGGCATTCATTGCCTTCAATAAATCTCATTTTGCCGACTTCTTAATCGAGGCTCCAACATCAGTTATGGAAGGAGATAAAGAAGTTGCAACGGTTTATCATTATTCCAAAATAACCACAATGAATGTTAAGAATAGGATATTTGCATTGGAAAAGGTATAAAAATAGATTCCATAAAGCAGTCTCGACTATATTAGATTTTGAATATGAAGGACATTCAGATGAATAATTAAAATATTTAAAATATTTATCAAAAATGGATGTTTTAACATAGCCATTATTATTCACTCATTGTATAATTTAAATTGTACATGATTTAATTTAAAATTGAAACATGAAATTATCATTTAAAATACTATTACTCATAATTATTGCAGGTATTGTCCTATGCGAGAATACAATTGCACAGAAAAATAGAAAACCAAGCGTCACTCTTAGGCTTGAACCAGGAGAAGATAACCCAAGAAATAGTGAGGGAGACTTCATTACTTTAAAAGATGGCAAGATCCTATTTATATATAGTCATTTTTCAGGGAGCTCTGGTAGTGATTTTGGAAATGGATACCTGGCAAGTCGGTATTCATTAGATAAAGGTGAAACATGGAGCAACGAAGATCAGCTTGTTGTAAAGCAAGAAGGTGATATGAATGTAATGTCAGTTTCATTGCTCAGATTAAAAAATGGCGCCATTGCATTATTCTATGCAAGAAAAAACTCTGAGGAGGATTGTATGCCATTG
>JBDNGV010000524.1:0-3417 GCA_041689125.1 Daejeonella sp. | reverse complement strand
TAATTTTACCGATGCGGGGATTATGGTTCATGCCTATCTGATGTATGGTTTTCCAACCCAGACTGCTCAGGAAACAATCGATTCGTTGGAAATGGTGAGACAAATGTTTGAGGCAGGGGTTCTTCAATCGGCATTCTGGCATCAGTTTGCTATGACTGCCCATAGCCCGGTTGGGATGTATCCTGAAAATTTTATGGTAACCAAGGCAACTGAAGCTATCGGATCATTTGCAAATAATGATATTGTACACCTGGATAAAAGTGGAGCCAATCATGAACTATTTAGTTATGGGCTAAAGAAATCTCTGTTCAATTATATGCACGGAATCTGTTTTGATTATCCTTTGCAAGAATGGTTTGAACACAAAGTCCCAAAGACAATTGTTGATCCTGAATTCATTGAAAAATCATTGGCAAAAGATGAATCCTACCTAATCAAACCTGATTCAAAGATCGTATGGTTAGGAACCAAACCAGAACTCAGATTTCATACAAAAATCAAAAAGGGAAGGCAATTAGAAGTAGCAGATTTGAAATTTTATGATAAGAAAGATAATTTCAGTGTGCAAACAACAAAGGAACAGGCAGAATGGCTTGTAAAATTTCTGCAAAATATAAGCCCTGAAAATAAGGAACTGATGACCTATCGAAAAGCTAAAGAAGAATTTGAAAGTGCTATAGCTGAGGATTTTGAATCATTTTGGTATGGAAAGGGAATAAACACCTTAAAGCAAAATGGATTGCTTGTACTCTAATTGTGCTATTCGACATGTTCTGCCGGGCATATCGAATTAGTTGAGGAAGCGGGTTTCAAAACCGCCTGTATTCTTATGGTACAAGCCCTAAATAACTTCAAGTCGGTACCGTTAACTAAACAGTTTAATACAATTGTATAAGATTTATGTATTTAATTTCCATATTAGACTAAACGCTGACAGGGTTTTAAACCCTGTCAGCGTTTATCGAAAAACTGTCAATACTTTGATATTTAATTTACGCCACCTTTACGAGTTGGGCTTCGTTGCGAAGGCCATGACATTGGCTGTCCGGTTCGCGGACTAACCGGGAGAATACTTTTTTCGCGAGAGGCTGGGGTTGGATCTTCGCTAGCTTTATAGGCCATAATTGCTGTGAGAATCGCATTTTTCTGAATATCATCAAATACAATCTTATCGTAAGTATCGCGATTAGTATGCCAGGTATAAGTTCCATAAGCCCAACTTAATGAGCTTAATGAAAATGCAGGAACACCTGCTGCTAAAAAGGATGCGTAATCGGATCCACCGCCTCCGGGTGTACCAGGAAAGGTAGTTTTAATCTCTGAACTAATTTCAGAAGGTACTGCTTGTAACCATCTTCCTAAATAGCTATAGGCATGTAAAAATCCCTGTCCCGAAAGATCAACAACTCTTCCGGTTCCGTTATCTTGATTGAACAGCGCCTGAATATTTCTTACGATATCAGGGTGGTCTTCAACGAATGCCCTTGAGCCATTTAACCCCTGCTCTTCACTCCCCCAATGGCCAACAAGAATGGTTCTTTTTGGATTAGGATAAACTTTTTTAAGAATTCTCATTGCTTCAAGCATCGTTACCGTTCCGGTAGCGTTGTCTGTGGCTCCAGTACCACCATCCCATGAATCGAAATGTGCTGAAAGCATTACGTATTCTTCAGGTTTTTGAGTGCCTTTTATTTCAGCTATAGTATTGAATACAGGCACCATTCCCAGTTGTTTTGAGTCGGCACGTAAATTAATCTTAGGATTAACACCTGATTCTGTGAGACGGTAAAGCATTCCATAATCTTCAAGAGAAAGATCAATAGTTGGGATCTTTGTGCTTTGAGCCCCGAATATTTTATTTACACCAAATCCTGCAGACCAGTATGAGGCGAAAATACCTGCGGCTCCGGCATTTTCGAGTGCAATTGCCAATGCTTTCGTACTCAGTCCGGTTTTGTTAAGACGATTGCGCCATGCATTCGTGGCAGCGGTACGTTCAGCCTTCATTTTTGCCAGCGATTCTTTGGTAGCAAACTCTTCCCAGTTTCTGTCATCTCTTCCTGTTGGCTGCTGCATTGAAATCAGAACAAATTTATCTTTCACATTAGGTAACCAATTTTGAAAAGCAATCGAGTCGGCAAGGTCAGCTAAAATTATAGTCTCTGCGCTAACAGTTTTACCATGTGTCGAAGCGCTCCATGCCAACTGCATACCTTCAAGCGACTTTGAACGTGGGTGCACCATATCGATATGGGTTATCCCTCTTTCCCATCCACGCCATTCTCCCCATTTTTCATTTCTTGCAGGAATACCCCAGCTTTCATATTTTGCAATTGCCCAATCATGCGCTTGTTTCATTTGTGGGGTTCCTACTAAACGTGGACCGATTCCATCGGTCAGTTCATGGGCAAGTTTTTTTAATTGTGAGTTTTCACTAGCCTCTTTAATAATCTGCTCTACAACTTGATCGTTGTTTTGAGCATTGGTCATACTACTTGAAAACAAAAGGATAATAGCTAAAAGCTTGATTGATTTTCTCATGAATATAAAATTGTTTTATAAATTGGTTCCGGACTGCGAAGATATTAAAAAGCAAGAAAAAAATAAAATTATACTTGTTTGAATACCAGTGTAATTTCAGACCCTGTATACTGATATTATATTATTTATAGATTTTACTTATGGGTTTAGTCCAGTTCATTTATTTCATTTTAGTTCACAATCACGAATAATCTTCTTAAATTCCGCTTTTACGTATTTAAATAAAATTGTTAAATGGCCATTAAAATCGTTCATTCTAGAAATAAATTCTATCTGCTTTATTCAATCTTTCTGACTCTCCTAACGATATCTTTTTGTAGCGCACAACCTAAATTTGCGGGAAAGGAGGATTTACTTTCCAACCCAAAGCAATATTCCGTGTTTTTTAACGCAGATGCCCCAAAAATAGACGGTAAACTGGATGATGCGGTCTGGAAAAATGTGGAGTGGACAGATAATTTTAAGGATATTGAAGGTGATCGAAAACCTCCTCCAAAATGGAATACTCGTGCAAAAATGACTTGGGACAATAATGGATTATATATTGCTGCAGAACTTCTGGACCCCCATGTATGGGCATATCTAAAAAATTATGACGATATCGTTTTTTACGATAATGATTTTGAAGTATTTATTGACCCCGATAATGATACGCACCGTTATTATGAGTTCGAAGTAAATGCCTTGAATACCATGTTCGATTTGTTTATGCCTAAGCCATACCGTAATGATAGTGGTGCTATGATCGCTTATAATGCCCCGGGAATGAAATGGGCGGTGGATGTTCAAGGGACTTTAAATAATCCTGCAGATGTAGACAAGGGTTGGACCGTAGAGATGTTTATCCCGTTTTGGGCAGTTACTATCGGCAATTCT
>JBDNGV010000523.1:0-6496 GCA_041689125.1 Daejeonella sp. | reverse complement strand
AGGCTAATTTCTCCATTGATTCGAAAAGATTTATTAAATCCAATGGTCACAAAGCGATCAACGGTTTCCATTACGTGCTTTTGAAGATAAAGTGGTTTTGGACCTTCAGAAAATCCACGTTTCCCTCTTCGCCCTTTTCTCTGTTTGCTTAAAAAGATATTCACTGAATCTAACAACAACAATTCCGTAAGATCGGCAGTAGGAGCAGTACATAATATTTGTCCCTCAAATCCAAAACGGATGAGAGTCGGCAGATTACCTGAATGATCAATATGTGCATGAGTGAGTATGACCAGATCAATATCTGCGGGTGAAAAAGGAAAAGCTTCATTTTCTTCCTGCCAGGTATCCTTCTCATAATCCAAGCCACAATCTACAAGAATATTGTAGTTGTCGATTTGAAGCAGATGCATACTTCCGGTTACCTGCCGGGCAGCACCCCATATAGTTAATTTCATAAATGTCTAAAAGGCTCGCGCTTTAAAAATAGATTGCTTTTAAATACTAATTTTTTGTTCCGGTTCCTGAACTTCGAGTTGCAACTGGCTCAAATAACGATACAATCCGCTTTCGTTTTTCATTAATTCTGAATGATTTCCGCTTTCAACAACTTTACCTTTATCTAGAACAATGATCTTATCCGCTTCACGAATAGTTGAAAGTCGATGCGCTATTATGATGGAGGTTCGGTTCTTCATCAATTCTTCCAGAGCTTCTTGTACCAAACGTTCAGATTCAGAATCCAGCGATGAAGTAGCTTCATCAAGTATAAGCAAAACCGGATCTTTCAAAAGAGCTCTGGCAATGGCAATGCGCTGTCTTTGTCCACCCGAAAGTTTAATCCCACGTTCACCAACAAGTGTATCATATCCCTCGGGAAAACCAACGATAAACTCGTGCGCATTTGCCCTCTTAGACGCAATTATAATATCTTCTACACTAGCATTTAATCTGCCATATGCAATGTTTTCACAAATAGATCCACCAAATAGTAAAACATCTTGTGGGACGATTGCAACTTGATTTCTAATATCTGTAAGTGAAAATTCAGTGGATGGAATACCATCAAACAGTAATGAACCCGACTGAGTTTCATAAAAGCGTAAGATAAGTCCGGCAATAGTAGATTTTCCAGCCCCGCTTGGTCCGATAATTGCAACCTTTTCTCCCTTTTTTGATTTAAATGAAACACCATTTAAAACGGTAATCTCTTTCCTAGAAGGGTAGGAGAAAACAACATTTTCAAAAGCTAAATTCCCCTGAATCCTACGTTGAATACTATTTTTTTTCTCATCCATTGAGATTGGTTCATTCTCTTCCGCCAATATTTCCAAAACCCGCTCACTTGCTCCAAATGCCTTTTGCATGGTCGCATACAATTCGGGGAAACTTCCCATTGCTGCACCTACAAAAGTGGATAGCAAAATAAAAGTGAACATGCTTGCTATACTGATTTCATTGGTTTGTACCAAGTGTGATCCATACCATACTACCGAAACAATTGTTCCAAAAAGACAAAAAACAATAAATGAAGCAAAAATACCACGAAATTTTGCACCTCTCATGGCGATCTTTACTACCTCATGAACACTTTTATTATATCTTCCGACTTCATAAGACTCATTCACAAATGCTTTTACATTAGATATACCCTGAAGAGTTTCTTCTACAACAGTATTTGATTCAGCTAATTTATCCTGTGCCTGTCTTGAAATTTTTCTAATAAATTTTCCAAAGGTAACCGCAACTACCACCAGAATAGGAAGCACTGCTAAAAGCATGAGAGATAGCTTGCCTGAAACCAAAATCAGGAAAGTGATTCCACCAATAAAAATGATGATTTGTCTGATCATCTCAGCAAGGGTAGTGGTTATAGCATCCTGAATCTGGGAAAGATCGGCAGAAAGGCGACTATTCAACTCTCCAACACGCCTTTGGGAGAAAAAGTTCATCGGTAAGGTGATGAGTTTATGATAGGTATCTCTACGAATATCTGCAAGACCCTTTTCAGCCACTTCAACGAACCAATTAATCCTAAAATAAGATAAAATGGCTTGAATGAATAAAACGCCTAAAAGTGTAAGCGCTACGGTGTTAATATCAGAAGGAAAAATATCCAGAATTTCATTTGGAACTATCTTTCCGCTTTGCTCTGCTTGTGCACCAGAACCAATCAATCTTCCCATTAAAAGTGGAAACAAAAATGAACTAGCACTTGAGAGAATTAAGCAAACCAATCCCAGAAAAAATTTAGTACGATAAGGTTTGAGATAGCTTAATAAAATAATTACCTGTTTTATACTCTCTTTATTGATTTTTGCTTTAGGGAGTTCTTCAGCCTGAGCGTTTCCGCTATTTAATCGAGCACGTGCCATCTTTTAGTAATAGTAATTTCACCTTTAAAAGGGATTTGCAAAACTAGCTTTAATTATACACTCTTTTTGCCAGACACATCAATCTTTGGTAATTTTTTTAGTTTCAATATATAAAAAGCACATGCAATCAGAGATATAAAAAGTAAGAGTAAATAGTTTCTTTGCTTATCATAATCTGTAATACTTTGATCTGCTTGAGTTCTTAATTTTTGATTTTCCTGCTGAAGACGGGTAATACTTGTCTGAAATCTATCAATACGTCCTTCCACTATTACTGCCCTTGTCTCAACCTGTTGCTTTTCAAAATCCTTGTAATCGAGAAGTAATTTAAGTTCAGAGAAAATATCATTATCGGTCAAGGCTATTTGCCGAAGAATATCATTTGAAACTTGCATATCCTTTTTAGTTTTTAAGCCGAAAATTCCGGTTTTTTTACCTAAACTGCTTTCATATTGGCCAAATCTGTTGCTTCGATCGTCTAAAAGTTGGTTAATCTTTCTCCGCTGTGTTTCATAGGCTGAGCTGTCATTCTGTGCAGAAACCTGATTAATCCTAACGGTCAGAAGGATTAGGAATAATAAAATAAGCTTCATAATGATTGCTTTGAATTGGAGATCAAACTCCATGCCTCTGCTTTTACTGAAAACATGGGCTTTACTTTTGACCAGGTATTTTTAAACAGATAGGAATTTCTATATATATTAAGATCCTCTTCCGTATTCCAGTAACTAAACGTAAAATATATACATTCATTATTGATATCATTCATTAACTCTAAACGATTACATCCCTCAAATGCACGTATTAGTTTTTGGGAAGCATAAAAAATCTCATTAAAGCCTTCAATACTCTCCGGCTTTAAGGTCATTTTAACAATTCTTGTAATCATGATTTGAATTCTATTCTGACAATATCATTTAGATTCAGCCCAAGTAAGCCACTGGCATTACCCTTGTTGATCGCTATTTCCAGATGATTACTTATTCCGAATAGACAAAGTTTTTCACCTTCAGGAACTTCATTGTAGTGCCAGCTTAATTGAGAAATTGACTCATTTCTTTTGAAGTATAGAGTAAAACCACGATTTTGCTGAACTCTAGTGAATATTTCTTTTGTGATATTAGTTATGATATTCTGAAAAGAGTCAATATAAATCACACTTCCACGAATTATATCTCTTTCAATTACAGGTTGAAGGGTCATTTTTTCTTCAACACCTGTTACCGGCAGCCCAATATCCTGCAATTTGCCTCCTTTGGCCAAATGACTTACTGCTTTTGGGAAAATATCGGAAAGCGGGAAATGCAGGTATTTTAAATCCTGCATGATATTTAGTTCCACTATTTCTGATGGTTCCTCATCAAATAACAATGAGAAAATACCATTATCAGAACCCACAAAATAATGTTCTCTGTACTTTAAAGCCAAGTATTTTGTTTTTTCATTAAACACCGAATCTATTCCTATAAGGTGTACTGTTCCTTTTGGAAAATATTGAAATGAATTCTTTAATATGAAAGCTGCCTGAGGAATATTGAAAGCTGAAATGTCATGACTGATATCCACTATATTTGCTGTTGCAAACTGGCTCAGAATACTACCTTTTAGGGCAGCCTGATAAAAATCTTTATACCCTAAATCGGTAGTTAAAGTAATTATTGCCATTTAAAATGTGAATATTTATTGTTATTCTTGCTATACATTATAACAGTGCAAATATTGAATTTTAATCTCAAATAAATACCCCCTGTATTAAAAATAAGTACAACTTGAACGAACTTAATCTTAACATCGAAAATATTGACCCTGTGGTAATGTGGGGAGCAAACAATGAGTATTTTGAAATATTCAAAAAGCATTTCCCAAAAATAAAGATTGTAGCAAGAGGCAACGATGTCAAAGTACTTGGTGATGATAAAGAGATCAATCTGTTTTCACAGAAGTTTCAGGATATTATCAACCATATTGATAAATTTCAAACCCTTTCAATAAGTAATCTTGAACAGCTTTTAGGAACCAGTATTCAAATAGTTCCAGATTCAGAAAGTACAACAGCCAAAAGCGGTGGCGGTGCTGAGGCTATTGTTTTTGGCCCAAATGGCAATGTGGTCAAAGCAAGAACTGCAAATCAGCGCAAGATGGTTGAAAGTATCAATAATAATGATATCATTTTTGCTATAGGTCCCGCAGGAACAGGAAAAACTTATACGGCAGTAGCATTAGCTGTTAGAGCACTGAAAAACAAGGAGATAAAGCGTATCATATTAACCAGACCTGCAGTTGAGGCAGGGGAGAATCTAGGCTTCCTTCCTGGAGATCTGAAGGAAAAGATTGATCCCTATCTGCGTCCGCTTTATGACGCGCTGGATGATATGATTCCGGCTGATAAATTGAAAGTATTTCTCGAAAATAGAACTATAGAGATCGCTCCATTGGCATTCATGCGTGGACGTACGCTAGATAATTGCTTTGTGATTCTGGATGAAGCCCAAAATGCTACCGATCTGCAATTAAAAATGTTCTTAACTCGTATGGGTCCAACCGCAAAATTTTTTGTGACAGGCGATGTAACTCAGATTGATTTACCAAGAAAGCAGCAATCCGGTTTAAATACAGCATTGAGAATTCTTGGAGATATAAAGGGAATCGAAATTATTTATCTTAATGGAGATGATGTAGTAAGACACAAACTCGTTAAAAACATTCTAAGAGCCTACGGAGATATCCAATAATAAATTTAAAGAGTTTAGCTATATTTTTCAGACTTTTACAAGCAAAATCAAAAAAGCCATTTAAATGACTGCAATAAAAGAAACACACTTTAATTTGCCGGGGCAAAGCAAATTTTATAAAGGAAAAGTCCGTGATGTTTATACAATTGAAGATAAGTACTTGGTAATGGTTGTTACCGATAGGATCTCAGCATTCGACGTTGTACTTCCCGAACCTATTCCATTTAAAGGACAGGTACTCAATCAGATCGCAGCAAAATTCTTGCAAGCTACACTTGATATTGTTCCTAATTGGGTACTTGATGTGCCTGATCCCAATGTTACCATTGGCAAAATATGTCAACCTTTTAAAGTTGAAATGGTTATTCGGGGCTATCTTGCAGGGCATGCTTGGAGAGAATATCAGGTAGGAAAACGTTCGGTGTGTGGGGTTTCTCTTCCGGATGGGCTAAATGAGAATGATAAATTACCTAGACCTATTATCACACCAACTACCAAAGCTTCGGTAGGACATGATGAGGATATTTCTAGAGAAGAGATCATTAGCAGAAATATTGTTTCACAAGAAGACTACATAACACTTGAAAAATATACCCGTGCACTGTTCCAGAGAGGAACAGAGATGGCTTCAGATCAGGGATTAATACTTGTTGATACAAAGTACGAATTTGGCACAGTCGATGGTAAAATTTATCTTATTGATGAAATCCATACTCCCGATTCTTCCAGATATTTTTACAAAGAAGGTTTCGAAGAACGTCAGAAAAATAATGAACAACAAAAGCAGTTATCCAAAGAATTTGTTCGTAAATGGCTTATAGACAATGGATTTCAAGGTAAAGAAGATCAACTAATTCCGGAAATGACTCCTGAGTTTGTTAAATCTATCTCTGACAGATATATCGAACTATACGAACAAATTACCGGCGATAAATTTAATAAACACAATCATTCCAATGATGATAAAAGGGTACAGAATAACATTGTTGAGGCCTTAAATAGGCTGAATTAATTATTTCATTGAAAATAGGAATTGTTTAATTAACTTTAATGATCATGAAATTCACTGTCGATAAACACGAAAAATACGTACTAATTAAGTTGAATGAGAACAAATTAAATAGTTTAATTTTGCCTCAGCTAAAGTCTGAACTTATTCTCAGTAATTCTGAAGGCCAGCGAAATATCATTCTCGACCTTTCTAATGTAAAATATTCTGATTCTTCTGGTTTAAGTAGCTTGCTTGTTGGACACAGGATTTGCAAAAACTCTAATGGCATTTTTATTCTGACAGGCATTAAAGAAAATATAGCCAGATTAATAGCTATTTCACAGCTAGAGAATATTCTGAATATTGTTGGTTCTGTAGAAGAAGGGATTGATCTTATT
>JBDNGV010000522.1:0-2419 GCA_041689125.1 Daejeonella sp. | reverse complement strand
TCTTTTGAATATAATCTCAGGATGGATATTGATTCGCAGGCAAAAAGCCTGCTAGGCGCCGATCTGATTATTGAGACCAATAAAACCGTTAAAGAGGAAGACCTCCCGATGCTTAAAACGTTGGGAACTGAGCGTTCGGAAGAACGGACTTTTGCTTCCATGATCTATTTTCAGAAGAATGGAGGTACCCGCCTAGTCAATGTCAGGGCATTATCAGGAGAATATCCGTATTACGGAGATATCGAAACGAGTCCGAAAAGTGCCAGTCGCAGCTTCAGGATCGGGAAGCAGGCTCTGGTTGATAAAACGCTGATGCTTCAGTATGATGCGAAGCCCGGCGATTCCATAAAAGTAGGGGAGGTCGTTTTTGAGATTGCGGGGGTTCTTAACAAAGCTCCGGGGCAGACAGGGTTTAATGCTGCAGTTGCACCAATAGTATATATTCCGCTCTCCTACCTCGAAGAAACCGGGCTTTCCCAAAAAGGAAGCCGGATTACCTATAATTTTTATTACAAATTCTCTGCCGAAACAGATGTTGAGAAACTGGCTAAGCGCCTTGAGCCCAAGCTTGAAAAGGCAGAACTGGATTATGAAACCATTGAATCCCGGAAGGAAAATACAGGCAGATCTTTTGAAGATTTGACCGAGTTTCTGGCTCTTGTTGGTTTTGTTGCACTGCTCTTAGGTTGTATTGGTGTGGCCAGTGCTATACATATTTATATTCGTGAAAAGATCAATACCATCGCTGTTCTACGCTGCCTCGGTGCCAGTTCAAGACAATCATTCCTAATTTATCTCATACAGATTGCCGGCATTGGCTTGATTGGTTCACTGATTGGCGCCACCCTAGGAACACTTATTCAGCAATTTTTGCCTGTAGTTCTGAAAGATTTTTTACCTGTTGAGATCACCGTTGCCATTTCATGGATGGCTGTCGGCCAGGGTATTTTGCTTGGTTTGATCATTTCCATTTTATTTGCATTGCTGCCATTGGTTTCAGTCAGGAATATATCTCCTTTAAATACGCTCCGCCTTTCGCTGGAGGAAACTTCCTTGTTTAAGGATCCGGTAAAATGGCTGGTGTATTTTATAATAGTGCTCTTCATTTTTGGTTTTACCTACCTGCAGATAGGCTCAATCAAGAAGACGGTATTCTTTACTGCGGGTGTACTTGCCGGATTTATTGCCCTAGCAGCTCTTGCTTATGCAATGATGTGGCTAGCAAGGCGCTACTTCCCTTCTTTCTGGTCTTATTTATGGCGACAGGGTTTTGCCAATCTTTTCCGACCGAATAATCAGACACTAATTCTGGTTGTTTCAATCGGTTTAGGAACAGCCTTTATTTGCACGCTCTTCTTCGTTCAAGATATTCTGATTAGCAGGGTTACACGTTCATCCAGTAAGAACCAGCCCAATATGGTGCTGTTTGATATTCAGAGCAATCAAAAACAAGCTGTCGCTAATCTGACAAAGAGTATGAATCTGCCTGTATTACAGGAAGTTCCAATTGTTAATATGCGGATGATCGAGATCAAAGGGCGCAATGCTGCAAGCTATAAAAAAGATAGTGTGGCTTGGGGTGCAATGCGCGGACTTGAACGAGAATACCGTGTGACCTATCGGGATAGTCTGAGTGATTCTGAGGAGATAATTGACGGAAAATGGATCGGAAGGGCTGAATCAGGTAAGCCAATTTATGTTTCTCTTGAAGATGGTTATGCAAAACGTATTGGGGTGAAGATAGGAGACGAGCTGATGTTTAACGTGCAGGGCGCCCCTTTAAAAGCTCTCGTTGGCAGTACCAGAAAAGTCGACTGGAACCGGATACAGACAAACTTTATTCTGATCTTTCCAAGTGGTGTTCTGGAGGATGCCCCACAGTTTCATGTTCTGCTTACCCAAGTACCTTCCAATGAATTGTCGGCAAAATACCAGCAAGCTGTGGTAAGAACCTTTCCTAATATTTCGCTGATTGATCTCGGACTGGTGCTTAGTGTGCTGGATGAGATTCTAGATAAAATGGGCTTTGTTATCCGTTTCATGGCGGCATTCAGCATCATAACAGGTTTGATAGTTCTGATCGCATCGGTACTGATCAGTAAATACCAGCGGATTAGAGAGAGTGTTTTATTAAGAACAATGGGTGCAAGTCGCAAGCAAATTCTGGTAATCACTGCCCTCGAATATTTCTTTCTGGGGGCTTTGGCTGCCGGTGCGGGTATTGTTTTATCCTTGATTGCAAGCTGGGGACTAGCAAGATTTGTTTTCGAAACTACTTTTTTTCCAGAGTTTTTACCGGTTCTGATTCTGTTCTTGCTCATTACCTCTTTAACTGTCTTGATCGGATTATTTAACAGCAGAGGGGTTTTGAACAGACCGCCGCTGGAGGTGTTGAGGAGTGAGGTGTATGAGTGAGATG
>JBDNGV010000521.1:0-22334 GCA_041689125.1 Daejeonella sp. | reverse complement strand
GATCGCAGAAACGGATTTGGCGGCAGACTTGGTTTAGGATATATTTCATTAAAAGGCAGGGAGGCCGCAACTATTCCCGTCTCATTGAACTACCTGCTGGGCAATGGGCGGCATTTTGCTGATTTTGGACTGGGAGCTACCCTGCTTATTTCAAATGGCTCAAAACCTGATATGTTTGAATCTTCTCTCACAAAGTCCTCCCCCATAGTTTATACAACTAATGTATCCTACCGGTTCCAGCCCATTCAAAAAGGCATATCCCTGCGTGCAGGGGTCGGTCCGGTGTTTAACTATGATTTTAATCTTGTATATTATTTTGGCTTTAGTTTAGGCTACACCTTTAAATAAATTCAAGCAGTTCAGCCTTCTCAGAAAAACTGATGAGGATCTAAATGATTAATGTCCACCTCATGAAATATTATCTTCTTGTCTTCTTCAATATTCTAATTATCAGTCATTCATTCTCCCAAGACCTCCCGAAATCATTTAAACAAGAATTTAGTTTCAGAAGTGAGAACGACTCTTATTTGGCACAAGGCCAAGACAGGTATTACACCAATGGACTTTCATTAAATTTTAGGAGAGCGCTTGATCAGTCGGGAATAAAAAACCCTAAACTAAATAAAGTCATTTGGGAGCTTGAAGCCGGACAAAAAATTTATAATCCTCAATCAGGAAGTATTCTTGATATCGATTTTGTTGATAGGCCTTTCGCAGCATATCTCTATGGAGGCGGATCTTTCAATTTCCTTTATAATTCAGAAAGTAATCTCAAACTAAATATTCAGTTTGGAACTGTTGGGCCAGCGGCAAAAGGAAAAGAAGCACAGGAACTAATGCATAATACATTCGGGTTTTATAAAATTAATGGTTGGCAATGGCAGGTAAACAATGAATTTGGAATTAATTCAACTATAGAATATAATAAGCTTATTAACAGGCTAAAAAGTGGTAAATCAGATTTTATCCTCAGCTCTTACCTAAATGCAGGTAATACTTTTGCGGGTGCGGGAGCTGGGATACTTTTTCGTACCGGTGCCATCAATCCGCTCTTTAGCTCTGCAAGTACACAAAGTGTAATCTCTAATAATGCTCGTGTAAAAGCTGAAAAAGAATTTTTTTTCTATGCAAAACCTATGATTCATTTTATTGCTTATGATGCTACAATCCAAGGTGGCATGTTTATAAATGATAAAGGCCCTACTGTATTTGATGTAAAACCTGTGGTATTTAGTCAGCAAGCTGGCGCTATATTTTCAAAAAATAGATGGACGGTTGATTTCTCAGCAATATTCAAATCAAGGGAAATTGAAAGCATTGCAAAATCTCATCAATACGGTTCTTTTGCCCTATTTTATAGGTTGGAAAAGGAATAGTTCAATCTTTAAAATAGTCTTTTCTGCTTATTTTCTTCAAAGCATTCAGATGTTTCGATTTGAGCCTGCTTTCAATAGCTGAATGTTTGGGCTTTGTAGGTTTTCTGGCCGGTGGCTGGTATAAGGCATTTTTGATTAGATGCTGAAGTTTTACTAAACTTCTTTGCTTATTAAGCAACTGACTTCTCTCCTCCTCAGTAATAATCTGCAATACCCCATAAGAATTTATCCTGTTGGCAAGTTTTTCCAACAAAATTTGTTTTTGCTCTATGCTGAACAAGCTTGATGTATTGATGTTGAGATTAAGTTCCACTTTAGAGGAAACCTTATTCACATTCTGTCCTCCCTTGCCGCCACTTCTGGAAGTTTTGAAACTAATATCCTTGAACAGATCTTTTATTAAAAATTCCATGATCAAAATTAGGGATTATCAAAGCATTAATATCATTTCATCCAAGCGTATTTTAAATATTAAATGAACAGTAAATCGAAAGCAAATTCTATTTTTGCAGAGATGAACAAAAATATAGTGATAGCCATAGATGGCTATTCATCCTGCGGTAAGAGTACAATTGCAAAAGCCTTGGCTAAAAAATTACATTTTATCTACATAGATTCTGGTGCAATGTACCGTACTGTAACTCTCTATTTTATTCGTCATCAAATTGATTTGAATGATCCCCTTTTGGTGGAAAAAGCTCTCAATAGTATCCACATTAACTTTGAATACCATAATGAGCAAACTTTTGTCTTTTTAAATGACGAAGATATTTCTGAAGAAATAAGACAAATGCCTGTTTCTGAAAGAGTTAGTCAAGTTAGTGCCATTAAAGCTATTCGTACAGAAATGGTCAAACAGCAACAAAGAATGGGGCGATCCAAAAACATTATAATGGATGGGCGTGATATAGGTACGGTCGTTTTCCCAGATGCCACGCTGAAATTTTTCATGACTGCTGACCCGCAAATCCGTGCTGAACGACGGTATAAGGAACTGATCAGTAAGGGAGAAAAGGTGAGTCTGGAAGAAATCTATGCAAATCTTGCTTTTCGAGATCATCAAGATACAACACGTAAGGAAAGTCCATTAATACAGGCTAATGATGCAATTGTAATTGATAATTCAACAATAGATCAGCAAATGCAACTGGAATTTGCCTTATCCTACATAAGACCATTATTGCCTGCTTGAGTAGCGTAATCAGGAGTTTACAGTCAAAGACAGACTAATTATCAATAAAAGCTTAATTAAGCTTACCTAATAAGTTCAAACAACAAATTTTTTATATCAAATTGACAATAAAAAATAAAGCGAAGAAATGTTTTTTATTAAAAATCTTATTTTCTACCTTTGCAGTCCGATTTAATGATTGGAAAAAGGAGATAAATTAATTAATGGCCAAAAAACTAGAAGCCGAAAAGGAGTTATCAGCGAAACAAGCGGAACTTCAAGGCGAAGAAACCACTACGGTTAAAGAAAAAGAAACCATTGAATCAGAAGCTGATTCAGTGTCGATCGAAGAGATCAAATCAAAAACACTCATCACCCCTACTGGCGATTTCGACTGGGATGCGGATGACAAAGGGTTCGGTAATTACAGTGCTGCAGACCGTGAAAAGTTTGAAGAAATGTATGCAGGAACTTTCAATTCAATCAACAAAGGCGAGATTATCTCGGGAGTTGTTGTATCGATCAATAACAAAGATGTGGTATTGAACATTGGAT
This sequence comes from Daejeonella sp., assembly GCA_041689125.1. Lineage (GTDB taxonomy): Bacteria > Bacteroidota > Bacteroidia > Sphingobacteriales > Sphingobacteriaceae > Daejeonella. The sequence goes on along the minus strand of JBDNGV010000521.1, from coordinate 19,232 downwards.
TTAAATCTGATGGATTAGTATCATTATCTGAATTCCGTGATACCCCTGACCTGAAAATTGGTGATTCTGTGGATGTATTTGTTGAATCACAGGAAGACGCTAACGGACAGTTAGTATTATCCCGTAAGCGTGCAAAAACACAGCGTTCATGGGAAACAATCAATGAAGCATTGGATCAAGACAAAATCATTACAGGTTTTGTTAAGAGCCGTACAAAAGGTGGATTAATCGTGGACATTATGGGTGTTGAAGCTTTCCTTCCGGGATCGCAAATCGATATCAAACCTATCCGTGATTATGATATTTATGTAGGTAAAACAATGGAATTCAAGGTTGTTAAGATCAATCATGAGTTTAAAAACGTTGTAGTGTCACATAAAGTGTTGATTGAAGACGATTTAGAAAACCAAAAAACTGAGATTGTCGCTAAATTAGAAAAAGGACAAGTCCTTGAAGGTACTGTTAAGAACATCACTGATTTCGGTGTGTTCATTGACCTTGGCGGCGTTGACGGTTTATTACACATAACTGATATTTCATGGGGTCGCATCGAGCATCCACGTGAAGTATTAAACCTTGATCAGAAGATCAATGTTGTTGTTTTAGATTTTGATGACGAAAAGAAACGTATCGCATTAGGATTGAAACAATTAACTCCACACCCTTGGGAATCTTTGGATACGGCATTAGAAATCGGTTCTAAAGTAAAGGGCAGAATTGTAACAGTTGCAGATTATGGTGCATTCCTTGAAATCACTCCGGGTGTTGAAGGTTTAATTCACGTATCTGAAATGTCATGGTCTCAAAACCTTCGCAACCCACAAGAATTTCTAAAAGTTAGTGACGAAGTTGAAGCTCAGGTATTGACCTTAGATCGTAATGAGCGCAAAATGAGCCTAGGTATTAAACAACTTACTCCTGATCCATGGAAAAATATCGGCGATCGCTACCCAATCGGAAGCAAGCACAAAGCGGTTGTCAAAAACATGACCAATTTTGGCGTATTTGTGGAGATTGAAGAAGGAATCGATGGATTAATCCATATTTCTGATCTTTCATGGTCTAAGAAAGTTAATCATCCTAATGAATTCACTAAAGTTGGTGAAGAACTAGATGTGGTTGTTTTAGAACTTGATGAGGCTAACCGTAAACTGAGCTTAGGCCACAAACAGTTAGAAGAAAACCCTTGGGAAACTTTTGAAACCGTATTTACCCTGGATTCTATCCATGAAGGAACTGTTTTAAAAGTAACTGATAAAGGTGCAATCATTGCATTGCCATATGGAGTTGAAGGATTTGCTCCAACAAAACACATGGTTAAAGAAGATGGCACTTCAGTAAAAGCTGAGGAAACTGCAGAATTCAGAATTATTGAATTTAACAAAGACTCCAAGCGTATTGTAGTTTCTCATGCCCGAATCTGGGAAGAGGCTAAAGCTGAAGAGCGCAAAGAAGAGTTCAACGCTAAAAAGAAAGAAGCTAAAGCAGCAATTACTGCCGTTAAAAAGGTAAAAGAGTCTGTTGAAAAATCAACTTTAGGTGATCTTGGTGTATTGGCCCAATTGAAAGAGAAGATGGAAGGTGCAGAAAGCAAAGCCAAGAAAGCTAAGAAAACCGAAGAAGATGCAGCTTCTAGCACTAAAGTAGCAGAAGCTACTGCAGAAAAAGCAGAATAAGCAAAGTTCTCTTATAGTATTAAAAGCCCTGGTATCTATCAGGGCTTTTTTGCTTTTAAGACAGCCTTAATTTACTAATTAAATCTTCTTGTGTCCAAAAATCCGGAATTATAAAATTGTAAACCGCAGTACAATAAATTTTTATATTTTTGCTCAAATTATACCAAGATGCAAAAACTAACCTTGCTTGACGGTCCGAAATTCCAAATCACCATACAGCGCCTTTGCCATCAGTTAATTGAAAACCACAATCTTTTTGAAAATTCTGTTATACTCGGGATACAGCCGCGAGGGATTTTTCTTGCGAAACGTGTCGTTGAGCAACTAAAAATTAACCTTCCTAAAGTAAAGATTGAAAGCGGTAACCTTGATATTACATTTTTCAGAGATGATTTCCGCCGTAAAGACGGATTATTACTACCCAGCAGCACGGAGATCGATTTTATTATTGAAGGCAAAAAGGTAATCCTAATGGATGATGTATTATGGACCGGTAGAACCATCAGGGCTGCAATGGATGCATTACAATCCTTCGGAAGACCAGAAAAAGTTGAACTTCTAACGCTTGTTGACAGACGTTTTTCAAGACACCTGCCAATAGAAGCAGATTATATCGGAATAAAGGTTGATACCATTGCCTCACAGAAAGTCATCGTTAGTTGGAAAGAAACTGATCATGAGGATAAAGTAATCTTATTATCAGAAAAATAATGGCAGAATCAATTCAAACTTTAAGTACTAAACACCTGCTGGGAATAAAAGATCTTACACTAAGAGATATTGAATTGATATTTGAAACTGCAGATACTTTTAAAGATGTACTAAACAGACCCATAAAAAAGGTTCCTTCTCTTCGTGATATTACCATTGCGAATATTTTCTTTGAAAACTCAACCCGTACACGACTTTCCTTTGAACTTGCACAAAAAAGGCTTTCAGCAGATATCGTGAATTTCGCTGCCTCCTCTTCATCTGTCAGTAAAGGAGAAACCCTGATTGATACCGTAACCAATATCCTTTCAATGAAAGTTGATATGGTTGTAATGAGACACCCCTACCCCGGGGCAGGCGTCTTTTTAAGTAAGCATGTTAACGCACAGATCGTGAATGCCGGGGATGGTGCACATGAGCATCCAACCCAGGCCCTTCTCGACGCCTTTTCAATCAGAGAGAGATATGGAGAAGTTAGAGGAAAAAAAATAGCCATAATTGGTGATGTACTCCATTCAAGAGTTGCACTCTCAAATATCCTTTGCCTACATAAATTAGGTGCCGAAGTGATGGTCTGCGGTCCGAGCACGCTGATTCCCAAGTATGTTGAGACATTGGGTGTAAAGGTGGAACATGACCTTATAAAAGCTTTAAACTGGTGTGACGTTGCAAATATGCTCCGTATACAGCTCGAGCGTCAGGATATAAAATACTTTCCATCGCTAAGAGAATATTCAATGATGTATGGTCTCAATAAACAAATCCTAAATTCATTAGATAAGGAAATCACAGTCATGCATCCAGGTCCGATAAACCGCGGTGTTGAAATCACTAGTGATGTAGCCGACAGTAAACAATCTATCATTTTAGATCAAGTAGAAAACGGAGTAGCTATTAGAATGGCAGTATTGTATCTTCTGGCCAACCAGCGAAATAAATAATTTCTGATTTTTGATCTGATCTTTCTGATTTTTGATCTTCAATACCATCAATTGTTATTTTTCGTTATAATTCTGTTTTCAACACTTGTTAATTACTAATGTGGAAAGCCTAAAGGCCTTTCAATTAAATTAGCAATTATTATTTTGGTTTTTTATGTTCAGACAATACGCAATCTTCACTCTGCTACTTACATTTTTTGCTGTTCCTCTCCTTGCTCAAAATACTGCTTGGATTGATATAAATCAATTTTATAAAGGCGGGATAGAGTTAATGGATCAGGGGAAATACGCCGCAGCATCCCAGCAATTCAGCCATGTCGGCCAATTTGAACAAACAATATCCACCCGGGCAGAATCAAATCCGGATTTAAGTCTAATAAAAGAAAATGCCGTATTCTATATTGCTTTATGTGCCTTAGAATTAGAGAACAGCGATGCAGAATCATTGTTTACTAGTTTTATCAATAAGTACCCGGCAAGTAATTATACAAAACTCGCTTACTATCATCTGGGAAGATCCTATTTTTTTAAGAAGAACTATCCCAAAGTAATCGAATGGTTAACAAAACTGAAAGGAAACAATATTTCGGGCAAAGAATCTTCTGAGTATAGGTACAAACTTGCTTACTCCTATTTCGAGATCAAGGACAATGATAAAGCAAAGCCAATATTTGCAGAACTGAGGAATGAAAAAAGTACTTATAATGAACTTTCGATTTATTATTATGCTTATATCAGCTACTTGCAAAAAGATTACAAAACGGCTTTAACTGAGTTCGAAAGATTAAAAGGATCAAAACCCTATGAAAGCAGCTATCCCTACTATATTTCGGCGATGTACTTTCTGGATCAGCGTTATGATGATGTAATTTCTTATGCCATTCCGATATTAAAAACTACGAAACAACTCTATGAAACTGAAATGTTTCGGATAATAGGTGCTTCCTACTTTGCAAAGTCAGATTATACCAATGCTGGCGTTTATTACAAAAATTTCCAAAAGAACGATCAGGGCAAGACCCAAAATAATCAGGACAATTATCAGATTGGTTATACGAGGTATAAACTAAAAGAATATAAAAACGCAATCATTGAACTTGAAAAACTGGAAACTACAGATCAGTATTTCCAGAGTGGGATGATTGCATTGGGAGAGTCATTTCTAAAAACAAGTAATAAGCAGGGAGCAAGAAGTGCTTTTTTTAAAGCCTCTAGACTAGATTTTGATAAAAAATTACAGGAAGAAGGCTTATTCAATTATGCTAAATTATCTTATGAACTTGATTTTCATCAAGTTGCCTTAGATGTAACACAACAATTCATTAAAACATACGCCTATTCTAATAAGCTAGATGAGGCTAAAATTCTATTGGGTGAGATCTTGCTGACAACTAAAAATTACAAAGATGCGATCGATATTCTAGAGAGCATTCCGAACAGAAACCTAGAAGCAAAAGGTGTTTATCAGAAGGTTACCTATTTCCGCGGACTTGAGTTCTATAATGAAAGAGCCTTCCAAAATGGGATTTCAATGTTCATGCGCTCTAATACAAATGTGGTAGATAATGAGATTCATGCACTATCAACTTATTGGCTTGCAGAAGCAATGTATGAGGTTAGGAAGTTTGGCGAATCAGTAGACAACTTTGAAAAATTCATGAATCTTCCGGCTGCCAAAAGAACTGATGTTTACAATTTTGCTCAGTATGCACTTGCCTATGCTGCATTTGAATATGAAAATTACAGGAAAGCAGCTACTTATTTCAAACGCTTTCTGCAGGGTAATGAAAAAGACGTAAATACGATTAATGATGCTGTTCTTCGCCTGGCAGATTCCTATTTTGTATTAAAAGATTACAGTGATGCTTTGGGATATTATGATCGTATCATTTCCTATAAGACATCTAGTGAAGACTATGCCATGTTTCAGCGTGGTATGATTCAGGGTCTGCAGGGTCAAAATGATTTAAAAATTGCTACCCATCAATTATTGTTACAGCAATTTCCAAAATCCAACTATTCTGATGACGCCGGATTTGAAATCGCATACACCTATTTTATCAAAGGTGATTACGAAATTGCCAAAACTGATCTTAGTACATTAATTGAGAAATTTCCTAGAAGCAGTTACGTGCCAAGAGCTTTGTTCACGATTGGTCTGGTTGAGTTAAATCAGGATCAGGAAGAATCAGCATTGGTTACATTCAAGCGTGTAATTAGCGAGTACTCAACTACAGATGAAGCCAAACTGGCACTGGAATCTATCAAGAATATTTATTTGCAAAGATCAGATGCAACAGGATTTCTAGATTATGCAAATAGCACAAGCATTGGAAATCTGAGTTCTTATGAACAAGACAACATAACCTTTCAGGCCACAAATAACCGATTTTTAAATGGCGATTATCAGGGTACTTTTGAATCAGTCAACGCCTATTTTGATAAATTCCCGAAAGCTGTTCATGATAAACATGCCAAATTCATTAGAGCTGAAAGCTTGGTTCGGCTGAAACGTCCGAATGAAGCTATTCCAGATTACGAATATATCTTGAACGACTGGACCAGCGATTATACAGAAAAGGCGCTTATGAGCATTGCCAAAATTTATATCACACAGAAAAAGTATAATGAAGCCATTGTTCACCTTAAAAAACTAGAACTAACTTCAGAATACAAATCAAATTACAATTATGCGGTCAATAATTTGATGGAAGCCTATGCCAGCATGAATATGCCTGATGAAACCTTAAAATATGTGAAATTCATCAGAGAATCTAATAAATCTTCTGAAGAAGATATATTCAGAGCAGGTTTATATGCAGGGAAAGCGAATCTGGCTATTGGAGACACTATTCAGGCTGTAAAAGAAATAGCTGCAATCGTAGATAGTACCCAAACCGTTACCGGCGCCGAGGCGAAATATATAATGGCAGAACTAGAGTATAAAAAACGTAACTATAAAAAATCTCTAGCTACCGCATTTGATCTGACGAATAAAATGCCCTCTCATGATTACTGGGTAGCAAAAACATATATCCTAATCGCCGACAACTATGTTGCGATGAAGGATATTTTTCAGGCAAAAAGCACTCTTCAGAGTATCATCGAGAACTATGAAAATAAGGAAGATGACATTCTTTCGCTAGCCACAGAAAAGTTGGATTTACTGAATAAACGCATAAAATAATGAATACTAATACATTTAAATATACTCTGTTCTTAAGCTTATTTAGTTTATCGGTATTGGCCAATGCACAGGAAAAAAAAGTTCAGAATCCACCGGCTCAGCAGCCTCCTGCCGGCGGTACACTTCTTGAAGAAATTGAGGTTGTAAGGCCTTATAAACCTATACTCGCAGATGCTGTTAAAATTAGACGGAATCCGGATATGAATACAGTTGCCGCATTTAAACCGGTACTAACCTATAATATCATTGATAAAAAACTGGATTTAAATACTAATATTAAAGAGTTACAGGCACAGAAAATGGCAGATGAGCCAGTAGTTGTTCTACCGAATAACTATGCAAAAATTGCTGCCGGTAATTTCAATACAACTTTAGGTGAAGTTTATATCAATACCGGTAAAGATCAAGCTTTACAAGGAGGCGCATTTTTTAAACATCTTTCGCAGAAAGGTACTCTTGATAAACAGGAATTTTCAAACCAGGAATTTGGATTGTTTGGAAGATCTATTGCAGATGATTATGCCATAAGCGGAAGATTAGTTTACGACAGAAATGCTACCAATTTTTATGGTTTTGACCCTGCATCTTCTGTTGTTATAGATAAGAGTAAACAGCGATTCAGTACAATCGGTGGCGAGGCTGAGATCGTTAACAACTACTCCGAATCTTCATTGTTCGATTACTCTGCAAATATCAATGCCTACCAGTTCAGTAATATAGATGACGCCCGCGAAAGTTCAGTGCTTCTACGTGGTTCTCTTAATAAAGCAATTAAACAATCAAATCTAGGTTTAAATGCTTCATTAGATTTAACATCAACCAAGGATTTAGCATATAATTTGGGTAACAACATCCTTAAAGCAAATCCATACCTAAAATTGAAAGCAAATGGTTTCAATCTAGATCTTGGAGTAAATATTGTACAGGAATTTGGAACTCAGAGCAGACTCAATATTTTCCCAGCTGTTTCTGCTGAACTTCCAGTTATAAAGGGATACGCCACAATATTCGCAGGTGTTAATGGAGATGTTCTAAAGACTACCCTGAAAGAGCTTGCATTTGAGAATCAACACCTTGGGAAAAACGTCGCTATAAAAAATTCATTAGAGAAAATGAATGTATATGGCGGAGTGAAGGGAAATGCGAGTGCTGAGTTTGGCTATAAAGTAATGGCTTGGTACAAAACAATTGACGACCTTCAATTGTTTGTGAACAGTCCGGCCTTAATAAACCGATTTGATGTTATTTATGATAATGGCCAAAGTAAGATTCTTGGCCTTGAGGGTGAAATCAACGTGAAAGCATCCGAATTCCTAAATTTAAATGCTAAGGCACAGTTTTTTGACTATACACTTGCTACGGAGAAAGAGGCCTGGTTTAAACCCAATCTCAGATTGATGTCAAATGCGAGGTTTCAAATAAACAGGAAAGTCATCATTGACGCAGAATTGCTATATCAGGATGAGGTTTATGCCAGAGTAAATGGTACAGCAGGAACATTTAATTCCAGAAGTTTAAATGGCTTTATTGACCTTAGCGCTGGTGCAGAATATAAGGTGAATCAAAAATTTGGGGTTTATTTGCGTGCTAATAATTTAACCGGCCAGTCATATCAACGATTCCTATTTTATCCAAGGCTGGGTATGAACGTACTTGGTGGAATAAATTATGCGTTCTAATCCATTTTTTGGCTAATGAGAATTAAAATTTAACTTTACCATTCAATGGAAATCGGACTTTACATCGCAGAATTGCTAGGAGAGCAGGATAAAGTAAGCGTCGCTGGTTTGGGTACTTTTTTTAAACAAAGAATTGCCGGATCATTTGATAAACAAAGTAGTTTATTTTATCCCCCATCTTACCATTTATCTTTTAAAGAAGATATTTTTAGCTTTTCAGGTCTAAGTGAGTATATCAGCCTCAAGCGAAGTCTCAGTATTTCTTCGTCTGAAGAACTAATTAACAAATTTGCCGATAGTATTCATGATATCTTAAAAAGCGCTGATGCAGTTGAGATAAATCATCTTGGAAGCCTCTATAAAAAAAATGAAAACTTGGCGTTTAAGCCTTCCGATAGCTTCGGTATTGCAGATAAATTCTATGGTTTAATACCAATTTTTGAGCTTAAGTCAGCTATAGTTTCTCCATTAATAATTGAAGAGATTAAAGCTGAGATTCCAGAGTTTAAGGTAGAGGAAGAAGCTATTGATTCTGAAGAAGAAATTTACTATCAGGCACCTAAAGCCCGGATCTTACCAATCCTAGCGATTAGTCTACTAGCAATTATAGCATCCCTAATAGCCTTGTTTTATTTTGACAAGAGTTTTAATCAATTTATAAAAGACATCATATCGTCAAACCTTAAACCGGCTGCTGTAATTGAACCAATTAAGAATTCAAGTACAACAGCTGTAGTAACATTAGATAGTAATAAAGTTGCTCCTCTTGATAGTATCGGAATAAAGAAAGTTGCGATACAGGAAGAATCAAAACCGGAAGTTGCAGTTAAACCAGTTAATGCATCAGTTGAAGAAAAAATTCCGACTCTTAAGCAGGATATTAGCTATGAAATTATCGTTGCTGCATTTTCAAGAAAAATTGATGCAGAAACATATGTAAGGGAGATGAGTTCAAAGGGTTTTAAGGTAAAAATAGTTGAGAATATGCCCGGAAAAATGATGAAAATCAGTTTAGGGACCTTTACTGAAGAAGATCTGGCTAATATTGAGCTTAAACGTATTCAAAAAAAGATAAATAAAGATGCCTGGATAGCCAGGGTTAAACCATTAAAAAATCAATAAGAATGTTATTACTGCAAATTGACACATTAAAACCAATAGCTGATACCGCAGCTTCAACTATTCAAACAATGCCAACGACCGAAGAATTAAGGTTCATTGAACTCCTGTTCAAAGGCGGCTGGGTGATGTTGCCACTCGCAATACTGGCATTTATAGGTCTAGTTATTTTTGTGGAACGATATTTAACTATTCGTAAGGCCTCTAAAGATGAAATGAATCTTATGATGCAAGTCAAACAAAGTATTAAATCTGCCAAACTTGATGCTGCCTTAGCTATTTGCAGAAACAGCAACACTCCACTTGGACGAATGCTTGAGAAGGGTTTGCTTCGTATTGGTAGGCCGATTAAGGATATTGAAGGTGCGATAGAGAATGTTGGCAAATTGGAAGTATCAAAGCTTGAAAAAAACATAAGCATACTTGGAATCATAGCCGGTATTGCACCAATGCTTGGTTTCGTTGGTACAATTATCGGGGTAATAACTATTTTCCATGAGGTTTCAGTAAAGGGAATTATTGAGATTGGCACCATATCAGGCGGTCTGTATGTTAAAATGATTACTTCAGCTACCGGATTGATCATCGGTATCATCGCTTATGTGCTATATCATATCTTAAATATCATGGTTGACAGAATTATCCTTAAAATGGAAACCGATGCAATTGAATTTATTGACTTGTTAGAGGAGCCTGGCAAATGAATCTGAGAAAACGACAAAGAGGGAACGTTGAGGTTCACACATCTGCATTGAATGACATCATGTTTTTTTTGCTGTTGTTTTTTCTGTTGGCATCGGCTGTTGCCAATCCAAATGTGGTTAAGTTATTTTTACCCCGATCAAATTCCGGACAATCTATCCCACAGAAAACAATCAATGTATCCATTACAAAAGACCTGGAATATTATGTTGAGAAGAAACAAGTGGACGCTGCAAACCTATTCCAAAGCATTGAGACTTATCAAAAGGCTGCACCTGACTTGACAATTATCTTATATGCCGATCGTACTATTGCGATTGAAAATGTTATCGAATTAACAGATATTGCAAATAAACTGAAGATAAAACTTGTTTTAGCTACAGAGACAAAAAAATGATCGAATACCGCCGACAGGAAGAAAATAATTACCCGAAAGCATTTGCCATTTCTACCGGCATAATGATTGCATTTCTCGTGATCAGTTTTTTCATTATTGCCAGCCGTGTTGAGCCGGATACAGGTACAGGTGGGATAATTGTGAATTATGGTACCTCTGAATTTGGTATGGGTGATGATTACATGAGCATTGAAGAGCCTTCTACTTCTCCTGATGCCAATCTTACCTCACCAGATAAGGTGATTATGGAGAACACTACCTCTAACGAATCCAATTCGGAAGTATCAGATAAAGAGATAGCCACTCAGGATAATGAAGATGCCCCCGAAGTAATAACAAAGGAAAAAAGTACTGCTAAAGCACCCGCTGTAACTACTCCTGCAAAAGAAAATAAACCTGTAGTTAATCAAAATGCACTTTATAAAGGCAAGAAAAATGATGGACTTGGTAAAGGTGATGGTACAGGATCTGTTGCAGGAAATCAGGGTAGCACTAACGGTGACCCCTTATCGCCAGATTATGGAGAAGGAGGTTCTGGAAACGGACCGTACAGCCTGGATCTTAAGAGCAGAAGATTCACCAATCTGACACCACCCAAAGATAGCGGACAGAAATATGGCCGAGTTGCTGTCCGGATATTTGTAGATAAAAATGGTTTTGTTGTAAACGCAATTCCCGGGGTAAAAGGCACAACCTTATCAGACAAAGAAATATGGGAAAAATGTCGCTTGGCTGTCCTTGGATCTTCGTTAAATAAGCTTGAATCAGCACCGGATGTACAAATCGGAGTGGTTATGTTTAACTTCAAAGTAAAATAGCTTCCAAAATATAGGCTAATTAATGAATATGCCTGAAAACAAGTCCGATAATGCCATGCCCCAAGGCTCCTTTAATTCTTATTCTGAAGTAATTTCGTATTTATATTCCTGTCTTCCTATGTTTTCGCGTTTAGGAGCCGACGCAATAAAGGCAGATCTGATCAATACTGAGAAGTTTTGTGCCCGGCTAGACAATCCCCAGAATAAATTTAAATCAGTACATGTTGGAGGGACCAATGGTAAGGGCTCCACATCACACATACTTACAGCAATTCTGCAAACAGCAGGTTATAAAACAGGCTTATATACGTCTCCGCATCTCAAGGATTTCAGAGAACGCATACGGATCAATGGTATAATGATCTCAGAACATGATATATTACAATTCGTGAATGAACAATATGGATTTATTGAAGAGCTCGAACCCTCCTTCTTTGAGGTCACTGTTGCCATGGCATTCCATCATTTTGCAGTAAATCAAGTCGATATTGCAATTATTGAAGTTGGTTTAGGTGGCAGGCTTGATTCTACCAATGTAATACAGCCGGTGCTTTCTGTAATTAGCAATATCGCTTTCGACCATATGGATATTCTGGGTAATACCCTACTTCTGATTGCCGGAGAAAAAGCCGGGATTATTAAAAAGAGAGTTCCAGTAATTATCAGTCAGAAACAGGATGATGTAGCTGATGTCTTTATCAATAAGGCAGCAGAGCAAGAATCTGAACTTATTTTTGCAAGTGAAGAATGGTTAATAAGAAGGAGTAAGTCACAGCTTAATTTACCTAAATTTTTAAGTGTAGATATTAGTCAGAAAAACGATAAAATTCCTTCTTACTTCAGTTTTAATACACTTGAATTAGACTTACCGGGAACCTATCAGCTAAAAAATATTGCCGGTGTTTTAAGCGCTGTAAAGCAATTACGAGAGCTGGACTATCAAATCTCAGATCAAAATATTATCGACGCACTGAGAAAAGTAAAAGCTCTGACTGGGCTGATGGGACGATGGCAGATCTTACAACAGGCTCCTCTACTTATCTGTGATACCGGACACAATGAGGATGGGATCAGGGAAGTAGTAAAAAATATTGAACAGAGTACCTTTGATCAGCTTCACATGGTTATTGGAATGCTCCGCGACAAGGATATCTCCGAAATCCTAAAGATGCTCCCTAAAAATGCAATATATTACTTTTGTCGGCCTGATTTACCCAGAGCAAAGCCGGCAATTGAACTCAGAAATGAAGCTAAGGCCTACAATTTGCTTGGCGAATATTATAGTTCAGTAAAGGATGCCTTAGCGGCTGCAAAAGAATGCGCTAGGCAAGGGGATTTGATTTTTGTTGGCGGCAGTACTTTTGTAGTTGCAGAGATTTTATAGACTATAATAAGTATTTGAAAATAAAATTTCATGAAATTGCTTCAGAGCTACATGAACTCTGAAGCGCTGGAAATATTATTTTTATTGAAACTGAAGTACCAAATAACCTCAATTGAGCAGATAATAGGAATAGCTATGCTTTTTTCTTATCAAAGGCTTTCCACATATAAAAAACAGGAACACCACTCAAAACAACAATGAGTCCGGGCCATGTGAAATTAGGCTTATAAAGGATGAGTAAGGTGCAAAAACAGATCCCCATTACAATGTAAACAGCCGGAAGAAATGGATATCCAAATGCCTTGTAAGGTCGCTCTGCATCAGGACGCTTTACCCTCAAAATATAAATCCCAATGATGGTCAGAACATAAAATATGACAACAACAAAAGAGATCATATCCAGAAGATCCCCATACCTGCCGCTAAGACAAAGAGCTGATGCCACCAAACATTGTAGCCATAAGCCAAATTCAGGCACAGCATGGTTGTTTAAGGATGCTGTCTTCTTAAAAAATAAACCATCATTCGCCATAGTATGATACACCCTTGCCCCTGCAAGAATTAATCCATTATTACATCCAAACGTAGAAATCATGATCATGAGTGCAATAATCACAGTCCCTATATTTCCGAATATTACACTAGAGGCAGCAACGGCAACCCTGTCCTTGTCGGCTGTTGCAATCTCCTGTAATGGCAAAACCGCCAAATAAACCAAGTTTGCTAAGACGTAGATAACAGTAACAATAAGCGTTCCCAGAAATAAGCTGAGGCCAATATTCCGTTTAGGATTTTTCACCTCGCCTGCAATAAAAGTGATGTTGTTCCAAGCATCACTACTGAAAATAGAACCTACCATTGCTGCTGCTACAGCACCTAAAGCTGCCACAAGTGAATACGATTGGAACGAACCATCAACATTCAACTTTTGCATACCCCAGGCATTAGCCCAGTTAGCCTCCCATATATCAGGTTTTAGCATGACAAAACCAAAGACGATCAGGCCAAATAAACTGACGAGCTTAGTCATTGTAAATGAAGTCTGAATAATTTTGCCTCCTTTTACTCCTTTGGTATTTATATAGGTCAACAAAATAATAGTCACGATGGCAAGAACCTGAGCAGGAGAAACTGATATTGAACCAAGACTAAACAAAACAATATCCTCACTTACAGCAGGCCAGAGATAGGCAGTGAATTTAGAAAAAGCAACTCCAACGGCAGCTATTGTACCTGTTTGAATGACGGCAAAAAAACTCCAGCCATAAAGAAAGCCGACCAGCGGATTATAAGCCTCCTTCAAATAAACATACTGCCCACCTGCTTTCGGAAACATAGAGCTTAACTCCCCGTAGCTTACAGCTGCAATCAATGTCATTAAACCGGTGATTAGCCAGACAGCAATCAGCCATCCTGCAGAACCTACATTTCGTGTGATATCAGCTGTGACAATAAAAATACCTGAACCAATCATGCTTCCTGCAACAAGTAAAGTAGCATCTAGCAACCCAAGCTCACGCTTCATTTCATTTTGCTCTATTGTTTCATTCATATTCATTAAAAATTTGATTCCAGATTAAACTTACATTAAAAAAATACCTCTTAACCAATTAATTCAACTCAAATCAAATTATTCTTAAAAAACACAAAAAAAAGTCACAAATATTATAAATAAATAATCATCATAACGTCCTCATAATCAATGGCTATACAAATTACTGTTGATAAATGTGGCTGAATATCATAACATTATGAATTTCTGTGTTTGTTTAATAGAATAAGCCTGCTATTTTTGCCCTTCGTACAAGAAAAAATATTAATAACAAATAGAGGTTTCTATGGAGTTTTTACAAAAAAATTTAATTTATTTTATACCTGTAATGGGTGTTTTCGGTATCGTAATTATGGCCATTAAATCGGCATGGGTTACTAAGCAAGATGCTGGAGATGAAAATATGCAACGCCTTTCAGGTTATATTGCAGATGGTGCTATGGCTTTTCTCAAAGCTGAATGGAAAGTACTGGGATATTTCTCTGTTATTGCTTCAATCATTTTAGCTTATTCAGGTACCCTAGTGGAGACATCAAGTTGGGTTATATCTATTTCATTCCTTATAGGTGCATTTACATCTGCTCTTGCAGGCTATATCGGGATGAAGATCGCTACCAAAGCTAATGTTAGAACCACTCAAGCAGCTAGAACTAGTTTAGCAAGTGCTTTAAAAGTTTCATTTACTGCTGGAAGTGTTATGGGTATTGGTGTTGCCGGGCTTGCAGTGCTTGGATTAGGAAGTTTATTCATTGTTTTTTATCAGATATATGTAATTAATACCGGTGCAAATGTAAATGGGAAAGAAATGGAAAAAGCACTTGAAATTTTGGCCGGCTTTTCACTTGGTGCTGAATCTATTGCACTTTTTGCCCGTGTAGGCGGAGGTATCTATACCAAAGCTGCTGATGTTGGTGCTGATCTTGTCGGTAAAGTTGAGGCTGGTATTCCTGAAGATGATGTTCGTAACCCGGCTACTATTGCCGATAACGTAGGTGATAACGTAGGTGATGTTGCCGGTATGGGTGCTGATCTATTCGGATCTTATGTTGCTACCATACTTGCAACTATGATCCTAGGCCGTGAAATTACTTCAATTGATAATTTTGGTGGTATCGCTCCTATCCTATTACCAATGTTGATCGCAGGTCTCGGACTTATTTTATCGATTGTAGCTACAACTTTTGTTAAAATCAACAAAGAAACCGACAGTGTTCAAAATGCACTAAATATGGGCAACTGGTCATCCATAGTCTTAACTGCAATAGTTTCCTTTTTTGCCGTAAACTGGATGCTTCCTGAAAACATGATAATACGTGGTTTCGAATTCAGCAAAATGGACGTTTTTTATGCAATCATTGTAGGACTTGTTGTTGGAACTTTAATGAGTTTAATTACAGAATATTATACCGCAATGGGTAAACGCCCGGTAATGAGTATTATACGCCAATCTTCAACCGGACATGCTACTAACATTATTGCAGGACTGTCTGTAGGTATGGAATCTACTGTACTACCCATTCTGGTTCTTGCCGGTGGTATTTATGGTTCCTTCTACTTTGCAGGTTTTTATGGTGTTGCCATAGCAGCAGCAGGAATGATGGCCACTACAGCAATGCAATTATCAATTGACGCATTCGGGCCGATTGCTGATAATGCTGGTGGAATTGCCGAAATGAGTGGTCTGCCACCAGAAGTGAGAGAGCGCACCGATAACCTGGATGCTGTAGGTAATACAACTGCTGCAACAGGAAAAGGTTTTGCAATTGCCTCTGCTGCACTTACCTCATTGGCATTGTTTGCTGCATTTGTAGGAGTTGCCGGTATTGATCAGATCGATATCTATAAAGCTGATGTACTTGCAGGACTATTTGTTGGAGGTATGATTCCATTTATATTCTCAGCATTATGTATTTCTGCAGTGGGCAGAGCAGCTATGGATATGGTAAACGAAGTTAGAAGACAGTTTCGTGAGATTCCGGGTATTATGGAATACAAAGCTAAACCTGAATATGAAAAATGCGTGGCTATATCTACTAAAGCTTCTATCCGTGAGATGATGCTTCCGGGAGCCATTGCATTGACTGTTCCAATTATCATTGGTTTCGCATTTGGACCAGAAGTATTGGGCGGCTTGCTTGCAGGTGTTACTGTTTCAGGTGTTTTGATGGGTATGTTCCAGTCAAACGCCGGTGGTGCTTGGGATAATGCGAAGAAATCATTTGAAAAAGGGGTTGAAATTAATGGCGAGATGTACTACAAAAAATCTGAGCCTCATAAAGCCTCAGTAACTGGAGATACAGTTGGAGATCCGTTCAAGGATACCTCAGGACCATCGATGAATATTCTGATCAAACTGATGTCAATTGTTTCTCTGGTCATAGCACCTCATATTTCAGCGGGAACTTCACAACAGGTAAAAGTTGAATTCAGGAAAGAAATGAAAATCATCGAAACTGTTGACCAATCAGGAAATACTGTAACTGATACTTTAATTAATAAAACTGATTCAATCAGCAGATAATTAAAAAATCAAAAAAGCAGAAGGCGTTTTAACTAAACTAATTAATATGTTCCACAAAAAATCCATCGAGCAGTTATTGCTCGAATCTAATGAAACGGGTGCAGGTACATTAAAACGTTCACTAACAAGTGTCAATCTTGTTGCACTTGGAATTGGTGCAATTATTGGTGCCGGTCTTTTTTCATTAACAGGAATAGCAGCAGCTGAAAATGCAGGTCCGGCAGTAACCATTTCATTCGCTCTTGCCGCCTTTGCTTGTGCATTTGCAGGTTTGTGTTATGCAGAGTTTGCATCCATGATACCAGTTGCAGGAAGTGCGTATACCTATTCTTATGCAACAATGGGTGAATTTATGGCCTGGATCATTGGATGGGACCTTGTTTTGGAATATGCCTTAGGTGCTGCTACAGTTGCTGTTAGCTGGTCAAGGTACCTGCTAGAGATATTGCATAAATACAATATCGATCTGCCACATGGGTTAATTGTGTCCCCATGGGAAACAATGAAACTGGGAGATGGAACAGTTATAGAAGGCGGAATAATAAATCTTCCGGCAATTTTCATTGTATGCGTATTATCACTGGTTTTGATCAGAGGTACTCAAGAATCAGCAAATATGAATAATGCCCTAGTAATTCTAAAAGTTGCTGTGGTATTAATGTTCATCACTTTAGGTTGGAGTCACATCAACCCTGAAAATTATGTCCCTTATATCCCTGAGAATACCGGCAAATTTGAAAATTTCGGATGGACTGGTATATCAACAGGAGCGGCTGTAGTATTTTTCGCCTTTATCGGATTCGATGCAGTTTCAACAGCGGCCCAAGAGGCAAAAAATCCACAGAAAGGAATGCCAATTGGTATACTAGGTTCATTGGTTGTTTGTACCATACTTTATGTTTTATTTGCCCACGTTATGACCGGTCTTGTTAATTATAAAGACTTTGCAGGTGATGCTAAACCAGCTGCAACAGCATTTTCAATGACAGGATATACTTTCTTGCAGGATGCATTAATTATTGCCATCCTAGCTGGTTATACCTCCGTAATATTGGTCATGCTGATGGGTCAATCCCGGGTATTTTTTACTATGGCTAAAGATGGCTTGCTGCCAAAATTCTTTGCCGCGGTACATCCGAAATACCGTACACCTTGGAAAACCAATTTATTCTTCCTAGTTTTTGTAAGTCTTTTTGCCGGTCTAGTTCCGGTTTCTGATCTGGGACATATGGTAAGTATAGGTACATTATTTGCGTTTACATTGGTTTGTATTGGTATCATGGTATTGAGAGAATCATTGCCTAATGCAGTCCGACCATTTAGAACACCATTTGTTCCCTTCGTACCAATAATGGGAATCATTGTTTGTCTTTACCTGATGTATTCTTTACCGACAGAAAGTTGGATTCGTTTATTTATTTGGATGGCACTTGGTGTGGTTGTATATTTTTTATACGGCAAAAAACACAGTAAGATTCGTGAATTGAGGGATGGTAAAATTATTGAGAGAGACAAAGAATAAAAAAGCCTAATTGAAAAGCAAAAAGGTTTCGGACTTGTCTGAAACCTTTTTGCTTTTTGTTTAATTTTAAAAAAAAAGTTTTAATAAGGCGATGGAAAATTTCGATGTTAAACAGATCCTCTCAGTAACTATGATCTTATTCGCGATTATAGATATTCTAGGATCCATTCCGATTGTAATCTCACTCAGAAATAAGGTCGGACATATTCAGTCTGAAAAGGCTTCTATTGTAGCTCTTCTAATCATGATTTTATTCCTTTTTGTAGGAGATGAAATGCTGAAAATTATTGGACTTGATGTTTCTTCATTTGCCATTGCAGGTTCTGTAGTGATTTTTATTATCGCTATGGAAATGATATTAGGAATCAATTTTTTTAAAGAGGAAGTTCATGAAAGTGCGTCAATCGTTCCATTAGCATTCCCTTTAATAGCCGGTTCAGGAACGCTAACAACCCTTCTCTCTCTTAAATCAGAGTACCAAACGCAGAATATAATCGTCGGTATTATTCTGAATATTGGCTTTGTTTATATCGTTCTCAAGAACACCATTTACCTTGAAAAACTTCTTGGGAAAACCGGATTGAGCATTATGCGGAAAGCCTTCGGGATAATTCTTTTAGCTATAGCAATCAAGCTTTTCAGAAACAATACCGGTCTTTGATAATTGGAATTATTCAGTCCGGGTAAACCAAGGTATATTCAGTATTTCTCAATTTAGGCTTCTCAATTGGATGTTTTCGTTAAATTAGAAATAAGAGCCACCTCTTTAACCTTGCCTCCCTCTCCGAAGGATTCCTTTGGACTATTGCCCCGTGTACTCACAAGTATTTATTTAATTTGATTTACCGACCCTGAAGGGGTCGCATGTTTATAGAAAAACCACGGTTGTTCGTTCGACCCTGAAGGGGTCGCATGTGGGTCGCATGTATTCCGGTTTTACATACGACCGCCTTCGGGGTCGGAATTTCGCGATTTAAATGATTTTCTATAAACATTTGACCCCTTCAGGGTCATTTTGCAATG
>JBDNGV010000520.1:0-14792 GCA_041689125.1 Daejeonella sp. | reverse complement strand
ATTTGTTTTCAGGTCGAGTCCTGAATGAAAATGATTCGATCTAATTTCTCCGAAATTTCCTGATATGATAGGGGGAAGGTTAAGCGGACGAATGAAATAATTTTGTGGGTATTCGGGTAATATTGCCTCCTGACTGTTGGCGAAATTGCCTATTAAGGTCAATATGGATAAAGTAAACCAGAATTTGAGCATGTAATAGAATTACTAACGGATGTAAAAATCGAGTAATTTTTCATCCTCAAGGTAGCCGCATAAATGATCGCCAATATTGACCTTGCCAACACCTTTTGGGGTTCCGGTAAAGATCAGATCACCCTTTTTCAAAGTGATATATTGTGAAACAAAAGCAATGATGTATTCATATGAAAATAAGAGGTCTTTTGTGTTTCCAGTTTGAACTGTATTGTCATTCAGGTCGAGTCTTATGCTAAGATTGTTCAGATCTTTGAACACCGATTTTGGGATAAAATTACTGACGGGTGCAGAATTGTCGAAAGATTTAGCCAGTTCCCAAGGAAGTCCTTTTTCCTTATGTTTTTGTTGTATATCCCTTGCCGTAAAATCAATGCCTATGCCAATCTCATCAAAATAAGCCCCGGCAAATTTTTGAGCTATATGTTTACCCTCTTTTGATATTTTTAGAACCAGTTCTATTTCATGATGTATATCGGTAGAGAATTCAGGATGATAGAAGGGTTTATTGTCTTTTAAAACCGCAGTATCAGGTTTCATGAAGATAACAGGCACAGCAGGCACAGGATTATTCAGCTCTTTGGCATGTTCGGCGTAATTACGACCTATAGCAATAATTTTCATTCAGCAAATATAAACATACTGAATTGTAGATTAGAAATTTGGTGTAGATTTTACAGTACTGAAATACGCTTGGTAATGATTTCACTACCCACACTGACACGTACGAAATAGAAACCACTACTAATTCTGGAAGATATGCTGAAAGAATTACTGTGTTCACCAAAAGCCTGTCTTTCTGAGAATAGGGTTGTTATTTCATTGCCAAGTACATCCATTATCCGAATAGTCACATTAGAGTCCTTGCTAATTGAATAGGTCATATTAAGGTAATCAGTAACCGGATTTGGATATACCTTAACATTAGCCAGAATCTTATCTCCGGGAAGCGGATTTTTTGGACCTGACATAATTTTGTTTTGAGCCAGCAACTTAACTTTGGAAGGTTTGAAGGGTGTAAATCTTAATTTGACTTCTGTTTTGGGATCGACAGGCTTATTTAGCCTAGTATCAGTAATCATGGTTACAACTTTTCCTTTGGCTTTCAAAGAATCTGCGCGAACTGCCTGAGAAAAAGAAAAGTTGTGTGCATAGGTGTTCAGGGACATTGTCATGCCTAAAACCATAAATATAACTACATTTCTTAGGTAAGAGTTAATCATACGCAACATAAATGAATGTATAAATATAAGGCTTATTAATGTATACCCATACTTACCATGCTTTTTTTTAACAATTTTTAACTAAAAATCCTTTCTATACGTTCATTCGTCTAAAATGTTAGAATAAATTTAAAAAAAAATGACGGAAATTCAACATATATAACAATAACAATAGGAAATTCATTTTAAGATGTATTTTTGCCTTCTAAATCTTTTGTAGTGTCAAATCTAAAAAATCTTCATAAGCTATCTGCCGCGGGTTTATTGATCAGTTTGGGTATAATTTACGGGGATATTGGAACCTCACCTTTATACGTTTTTAAGGCCATTGTTGCCGACCGGATAATTACTAGCGACCTCATATTAGGGGGACTCTCCTGCATATTCTGGACACTTACTCTGCAGACTACAATAAAGTATGTCATAATTACGTTACGTGCCGATAACAAAGGTGAAGGAGGAATACTTTCGCTATTTTCTCTAGTAAAAAAGAAGGGAAAATGGTTAGTTATTCCGGCAATGATTGGGGGTTCAGCCCTTCTAGCTGATGGAATGATTACTCCTCCAATAACTGTTTCTGCTGCAATAGAGGGGTTGAGGATTTTTTACAGTGATATTCCCACTGTTCCGATTGTAATTGTTATCATTTCTTTACTGTTTTTGATACAGCAGTTCGGGACATTTATCGTGGGAAAGGCATTCGGGCCTATTATGTTCCTTTGGTTCACCATGATGGCGGTACTTGGTGGATTTTACCTGTTACAGTTTCCAGAGATCCTTAAAGCTGTAAGCCCTCATTATGCTTATGCTTTGCTTTCATCAAATCCTAATGCATTATTTATCTTAGGTGCGGTATTCCTATGCACAACAGGTGCTGAGGCCTTGTATTCAGACTTGGGTCATTGTGGTCGTTCGAACATTCGAATTAGCTGGATTTATGTAAAGACTTGTTTGCTACTGAATTATTTCGGCCAAGGGGTATGGTTATGGCAGCATCAGGGAAGTATTTTGAGTGCAACTGATAATCCATTTTTTAGTATCATGCCCGAATGGTTTCTCATTGCAGGTATCAGCATTGCGACTGCAGCCGCGATTATTGCAAGCCAAGCCATGATCTCAGGGTCATTCACATTGATCTCTGAGGCCGTGAGACTGAATTTATGGCCAAAGGTTAAGATCAACTATCCGAGTAATCAAAAGGGACAATTATATGTTCCTTCAACTAATATTTTGTTGTGGATTGGCTGTATTGTGGTGGTTCTTATTTTCCGTGAATCAAAGAATATGGAGGGGGCTTACGGACTTGCAATTAACCTGACCTTCCTAATGACCACTATTCTTGTAGCGGTTTTTCTCAAGCGCAAGAAGTTCCCAAACTATATTATAATTATTTTTGTAACATTATATGGACTCATTGAGTTAGGATTTTTGGTAGCCAATATGGCTAAATTCCTCCATGGAGGTTGGTTTACTCTCTTATTAGCATCCTTCTTATTATCTATAATGTGGGCATGGTCATCATCAAGGAGAATTAAAAACAGATTCGTTAAATTCGTTGAGGTTGATTCTTATTACCCAATTTTAAAAGAATTGAGTGAGGATGAATCTGTACCTAAGTTTGCATCTCAACTAGTGTATTTGACAAGTTCTAATTTTAATTCTGAGATCGAATCTAAAATTATGTACTCAATCCTTCAGAAGCAGCCTAAACGAGCAGATGTTTATTGGTTTGTACACGTTGACGTAACAGATGAACCATTTACAAGGGATTATAAAGTTGACTTTCTTATTCCGAACAAACTTATCAGAATTAACTTTAAACTTGGCTTCCGTGTGGAACAGCAAATTAATGTTCTTTTCAGGAAAGTGGTTGAAGAATTGGTAAGAAATAAGGAGGTTGATATTACCAGCAAGTATACCTCACTAAATAAGTACAAAATTATTGGTGATTTCAGATTCGTTGTTTTAGAGAAAGTCTTGTCACGTTCAAATGTGTTAAGCTTTAAGGATAAGTTCATCATGGACTATTATTTAATTCTGAAGAAATTCTCTCTTTCAGAAGAACGGGGATTTGGCCTTGACGTTAGTTTCGTTACTGTAGAACGAGTGCCTCTGATCATATCTACTCAGGACACAAGTGAGCTGACCAGATTGGAATTGGATCATGTAGAGGCTTCTTGAGGAATTAACACATTCAAATTTGTTTGATTTTCAAACTTTTTATAATATTTTCAAGAAATCAATTTAGATAATATCTTATTTATTCAGATTGCTTTTGTGATAACTATAGGAGAAATAAATAATCAGACCCAAAGCAAGCCAGATCAGAAACCTGAGCCAATTGGTATATCCAAGTTCAGTCATTAGATATAAGCAGCTCAGCATTCCCAGTACAGGTATTAGTGATAAATTTTTTCTGAAAGAAAGTATTGACATCATAATTGCAGCCAGTATGAAGAGAAAGTAGGGTAATTTATCCTTATACACATGCCAATCTCCATTGTATTCGAATAATGAGATAATTGCTTCCCTGAAAGCAATTAAAACAATAATCAGCAATCCAGGCACAATATATTTTGAGTTGATATATGGGATACGGAATCGTTTGCGGTTTGAATCATTTATTTCCTCTTTGGGTAACAGCAGAACTCCGGCACATACCAGTACAAAAGCAAACAAGGTACCGATACTGGTCAAATCGGTAACCTCAGTTAGATTCATGAATAATGCCGGTATTGATACTACCAAACCGGTGATTATTGTGGCGAACCACGGTGTCCTGTATTTTGGGTGAATACTTGAAAATTTTGCAGGTAATAGTCCATCCCGGCTCATGCTCATCCAGATTCGTGGCTGACCCATCTGAAATATCAATAATACACTTGCCGTTGCTATTACCGCACTAATTGATATAATATAGCTGATATTATCTAGTCCAACATTTTTGAACACAAATGCCAAGGGATCTTCTACCTGAAGTTCTTTATAGCTTACCATTCCGGTTAATACCAAGGCCACGAGGATGTACAGAACGGTACATATCATTAATGAGTAGATCATGCCTTTGGGCAGATCTCGTTGTGGATTTTTGCATTCTTCGGCGGTAGTAGAGATTGCATCAAAACCAATATATGCAAAGAAAACTCCTGAAACCCCTTTCATCATACCCTCAAAACCGTTTGGCAAAAATGGATCCCAGTTTGCCGGCTGAACATAGAAAAACCCGAGTAATATAACACCGATTACAACACTGATTTTGAGGATAACCATTGCGTTAGTTGCTCTCTTTGTCTCCCGAATCCCGATATAAACTAGGTAAGTGATTAGAAAAACAATGCCCAGTGCCGGAATATCTGCAATGAATTTGAAATTACCTGATCCCGGTGCCGATGCCCATGCTTTGGCAGCATATTGAACTTTAGAACTGATACCATTTAGATCTGTGCCGGCTGCAAGCACTTCCTGATAAGCCCTCGAGGCAGAAAGATAATCCATCGTTAGATAGGCCGGAATTTGGATATTGAAACCCTCCAGTAAATTGGTAAAATATTCGCTCCATGATATCGCAACTGCAATATTACCGATTGCGTATTCCATGAGTAAATCCCAGCCGATTATCCAGGCAATAAGTTCTCCGAAGGAAGCATAGGCATAGGTATAGGCACTACCTGCAACCGGAATTCTTGACGCAAACTCTGCATAACATAATGCAGAAAATCCGCAGGTAATGGCTGTGATGACAAAGAGAATACTAACCCCGGGCCCCCCATTGAAAGCTGCATTTCCAATTGTGGAAAATATCCCGGCTCCAATCACTGCAGCAATTCCCATAAGGGTCAAGTCTTTTACATTCAGAACTCTTCTCAATTGCTGATCTTCGATTTCGGCATCCGAAAATCCGGCCTGTCGGTCTTTCATGATCAGCTCAATGGATTTCTTTCTGAAAAGGTTTCTTGACATCTTGTCGTTCAATTAGATTGCGTATTAATCAAACATAAAAATTATTTAGTTTTGAATACGCATACAAGCTAAATAATGAAGAAAAGCCTATCTGAAATCCTTTATCCTCAGCGATACTTTCTGATTGCATTTTTAATATTGATTCTGATCGGTTTTATCCTGACCCTGCTTAATTCTAAAGCTGCCCTATTTTTATGGATAAACAGGTATCATAATGGTTTTTTGGATGAGTTTTTTAAACTTAACACCCTATTGGGAGATGGGATGACATGTGTAATAGTTGTTTTGGTTTTACTATTCTTTAAATATCGGTATGCGTTACTTACAGCCATTGCATTCGCATATAGTTCTATGGTAGTCCAACTGCTTAAATATTTTTTCAATTCTCCCAGACCGATTAAATATTTCGAAGATATTATACCCATTCGAACTATTACTGACTATCCCGTCTATGAATGGAGAAGTTTCCCCTCCGGGCATTCTGCCACAGCATTTACAATTGCAGTGGTTTTAAGTTATTTACTTGCTAACTGGTGGCGTCACTGGATAATAATTCCTCTTGCGACCATGACTGCATTTTCGAGGGTTTATCTTGCACAACATTTTATGGAAGATATAATGGCAGGAGCGATTATAGCTGTGGTTATGACATTCCAGATGATCTGGTGGTTGGAAAATACCAAATGGTATCATTCAGCAAAATTAGATGGGAGGTTGTTTGGAAACGCTTGATCTGAAAACTAAGGGATTACCATTATTTATTATCAGCCTGACCATGCTCCTACAGAATCTGGATAAACCAATGATCTATATTCTTGATGAAGCCAAGAATGCTGAGTGTGCCCGCGAGATGATGGTACCAGGTGATTTTATTACGCCATATTTTAACGGACAGTTGAGAACCGGTAAACCACCGCTGCATTATTTTTTTATGATTTTGTCTTACAAGATATTTGGAGTATCAGCATTCAGTGCCTGATCCTTACCTGATATTCTTTATGACGGGCGGTTTTATGTGCTTTTATACTTTTCTGATTGAAAAGGAGAAATTTTGGATAATGTTGATGTATTTATGCTTCGGACTTGGCTTATTGACCAAAGGACCGTTAGCAATTGCGCTTCCGGGATTGATCATGTTGGTATTCTTGATAAGGACTAAAAGATTTACTTGGTCAATGATCCATTCTTTTCAAATTCCAGCCGGAATAATTATCGTTCTGCTGATTTCATTGCCTTGGTATTGGCTAAATTATCATGCTAGCGATGGACTTTGGACAGAAGGTTTCTTTTTTAAGCATAATTTGCAGAGATTTTCAGACACCATGGAAGGGCATGGAGGCTTTTTCCTTCTGCCTTTGATTATGGTAATTATAGGTTTACTTCCTTTAGGCATTTTTTGTATTCAAGCGATGTTCCTCGCCTAAAAAAGGCGTGCGAATGAAGCTTTATTGTATAGCCTGTGCATTGTTCTTGGGATCATTATATTTTTCTCTTTTTCACACACCAAGCTCCCAAATTATACAACTCCGGCATACCCCTTTATTGCGATTCTCATTGGTTTTTTTTTGTCGGAATTGCAAGGAATGAATGTTTCATCGAAAAAAGTGAAATGGGCTTATGGGTTTTATACGATACTTGCATTTCTTATCCCGGCAGTGGTGTATTTCGGACTTAAGACAGATTTGACTGTTCATAAGGCATCAAGTGTCTGGTTCTGGTTTATCCCAGTTCCGATTGGAGCGGTGATTGGTTGGTATTTTATCAGGAGGAATGAAATCAGCAAATTTATATTAAGTATGACGCTATCTTTTATACTGAGCAATTTTCTTTTTTTTGAGAAAGCTTATCCTCGGGTTTATGGTATCAATCCTGTGGCAGGCTCTTTAAATATACTTAGAAATCAGCATGATCTAGTCTATTATAAAATGATGAATCCGGCATATATTTTTAATTTGCAACGATTGGTGCCTGCCATTCAAAGTCAACTTAGCCTTTCATTGTATCTCAAGGAGCATCCTGATGCCAAGGTAATTTCTCGGAAACAATTCCAAAAGGAAATACAGGCTGCAGGAGATATGGTTCTTGTTTTTGAACAGAAAGACACCTTCGAAAGCCCAATAACTGTAATTTACGAGTCAGCGCCTTGAGGCTTTTTTAACAGAATTCTCAGAATAGTAAAGCCTATTGCCAACAGCACTAGTATTATGAGAAAAATCAAGTATTTTGAATTATCAGGGCTGTCAGAATTAAGAATTTGGCTAGTGTACTGGTCTGAAATGCTTATATTTTCGTTAACCTCGATTGATTTAAAGAATTTTTCACGCTCAGGAATAGCGTATTCCTTATGAATATTCTGGTAAAGAAATTCAAAAGTATAGGTTGCACCATTGGTATGCAATATTCTGAAGTCCCTGAAGAGAACCCCGCCGCCGGTATCAATCTTTAGCGTAAAATCTTTAACTTTTAATTTGCCAATCAGGTTATCCTTTTCATCTGTAATAAGTGCATCAGATGATGATTGCTCAACACTTTTAATATAATTCTCATAATAGTTTTTCAGGTGCCTGTCCTTTTCAATATCAGGTGTTGTTTGGGGATTGTCAGGGATTTTGAAAATCAAAATTGTTCCGAACAAAGTTCTGGCCACCAGGTTAAATTGCTTATTAGTTTCTGTTTGCGTGAATCCTTTTGGAAGCCCGACAGAAACGGCACTGTCAATTTTAAAAGTATCCCAGGTTTGTGCCAGAGCTAAGAATGGGATTAAATATATAGCGAGCAGTACGAATATTCTTTTCATACTGAATTGAATACAAAAAGTGTGCTACTCTTTTATTAATTGAATTCTTGCCTAAAAAACAAAAGACCGCAAGAATAAATTATTCCAGTTTATCCAACTCATACTGAACAAATTCTGCCAGTTCTTTTACATACAAAGCTTTAAAGTTAAATTCAATTCCTGCTGTTTCGTAGATATCCTTAATTGTTTTGGTATAGCCAAGCTTTAAGGCGTTTAAATAGTCGGAAAGCCCTTTTTTAGAATTATTTTTATAGTTTTTCCACACTGCAATTGCTCCCAGTTGAGCAATTCCGTATTCAATATAGTAGAAAGGAACTTCAAAAATGTGAAGTTGTTTTTGCCAAAGGTTTTGTAGCGCATATTGATGTTCAGACCAATCAGTAAAATTATTTCCAAAAGGTTCAAATATTTTTGTCCATTCCTTTGCTCTTTCTTCACTACTATGATCGGGATTAGTATAAATCCAGTGCTGAAACTGATCAACAACTGCAACCCATGGTAAAGTTTTTAGGACATCTTTTAACTGGTCTTTTTTCGCTCTTGTGAGATCTTCTGAATTGTCAAAGAATTTATCCCAATGATCCATTGAGATTAGCTCCATACTCATGGAAGCTAGTTCAGCAACTTCTGAAGGAAGATGTTTAAAATCGTTTAGTTCAAGATCGGAAGAAATAAAAGTGTGAACAGCATGCCCGCCTTCATGAACCATGGTAGTTAGGTCACGGAATGTACCGGCAGAATTCATGAATATAAATGGGGCACCGCTTTCTGCAAGGGGATAATTATAACCGCCCGGTGCTTTGCCTTTACGACTGTCTACATCGAAAAAGCCATTTGCTTTCATTATTTCGAGCCTTTCTCCAATGTACGGACTTAGTTCACTAAAACATTTAATAGACTTTTCAATTAATTCTTCCCCATTTTTGAAAGGTTTTAATGCCGGCTTTCCGGAAATATCGACATCCATATCCCATGGTTTTAATTCACTTAAATTCAGTGCTTTAAGTCTCTTATCAGCCTGCACTTTTAAAAGCGGTACGATTTCCTTTTGAATGGCTTTATGGAAGTCAAAACAGTCGGCAGGGGTATAATCAAAACGCCCGAGAGCCTGAAACATATAGTCCCTGAAGTTTTCAAAACCGGCATTTAAGGCAACTTGGTGACGAAGTTTAAGCAAAGAATTGAATAACTCATCTAGTTTTTCCTTGTCCTCCAACCTTCTGGCAGTGATGGCTTCCCATGCCTCTTGTCTTATCTTGCGGTCGGTATCTTTTAAGAATACTGCAGCCTGTTCAAGTGTATATTCTTGTCCATTGAGTTTCACTGACATTGAACCGGTAATTCCTTGATATTTTTGCTGTTCAACCTGTATACGGGTCATTAAGGGGATATTTTCTTCCCGAAAGAGTTCGAGTGCTTTTCTAATTCCGCGTGCATAAACAAAGTACTTTGCCTCGTCCAATTGTTCAGAAAAGGGGCACTGAATAAATTTTTTATTTAGTTCATTGCTGAGTGGTGCAATTTTCGGCTCAATTTCTGTCGCGAAAAATTGAAAGTCACTCAATAATTTTTCATCTGTGGTATCGCAAGTCATTCGGATATATCGCCATGCAAAGTCCTCTTCCAAAGCAGCTTCAATTTCACTTCTATCGCGGAGCCATTGTTCTAATTCGTTTATAGAATTTAAAGATCTACTAATCAGTTCATTAAATATCGGTTCAAGATTTTCCCATTGTATCTTAAGTTCTGCAGGGATATAAGTTCTCTGTTTTTTTGAAATTTTAAAGTCTTTCATATTATAATTGATTTCTCAGATAAGCATCCAATAAAAAAAATACCGCAAATACTACCGAAGCGATTCCGTTTGTGGTGAAAAAGGCGCGATCTACTTTCGACAAGTCATCCGGTTTTACTAGTTGATGCTGGTAGATAAGCAGGAGGATAAAAAACAGAACTCCGGCAAGGTAAAACCAGGATAGGTTGGTAAGAATATAGGGCAGGCTCACAAATACAACGGCCAGAAAATGCAAAATTGAGGACACCTTTAAAGCATTTTTCCTTCCCAGCCAAGCGGGTATAGAATTCAGATTATTTTGCCTGTCGAATTCTTCATCTTGAAGGGCATAAATAATATCAAAGCCACTTACCCAGCATAAAACGGCAAGTGAAAAGTAAACCGGTAGCATTGCAAATTCACCGGTAACAACTAAATAGGCTCCGATTGGCGCTAGTGCAAGTCCAAGGCCTAAGATGAGGTGGCAAAGCGGAGTAAATCTTTTGGTAAAACTGTAGCCCAATACAACTGCAAGTGCAATGGGAGACAGGTAAAAACAGAGTTTGTTTATCAGTAAAGTGCACAGGATAAATAATAGGCTGTTACCAATAGTAAAGAGCAATGCTTCTTTGGAGCTGATTCGACCTGAAGGGATATCCCTGACTGAGGTTCTAGGGTTTTGGGCATCGATATCCCGGTCGAGGTAGCGATTGAATGCCATTGCTGCATTCCGCGCAAAAACCATACAGAGTAGCATCAGAAATAGCTTTAGCCAGTTAAACTCATGCGTTGTGGTAGTTACAGCTAGAAAAAAGCCAATAATAGCAAAAGGCATGGCGAAAACAGTATGGGCAAATAATACAAGTGAAAAATATTTATTCATTCGAAATATCCATTTTTTTTAAATCCCGAGTACTGAAAGTAGAATTTCAGAATTTTTTGTTTCTATAAACAAAGAATTATCGGGTAAATTTCTTATTCAGATCATTAATAAAATTTAGCAGGTCATCACGACCTTCCTGTGTTTCTGCCGATGTAATATATTGCTGTGGCACCTCTTCAAAGATCTCCAGAAGGGCTTTTCTGAATTTGGCCATATTTTGATCGGTCTTTACATGCGATTGTTTATCAGCCTTAGTAAAAATTAACTGGAAAGGAAGGCCGTTTTCGCCAAGCCAAGTACAGAATTCAATATCGATCTTTTGAGGATCAAGGCGACTATCAATCAGGACAAAAACGCATTGCAAATTTTCGCGGTTTCGGAGATAAAAACTGATGAATTTTGACCATTCTCCCCGATTACTTTTGGAAGTTCGTGCATACCCATATCCTGGAAGGTCTACCAGCTGCCAGTTTTCATTAATCAGGAAATGATTTATTAATTGCGTTTTACCTGGTGTTTGGGAGGTCTTGGCAAGTCCTTTTCTCTGTACAAGCATGTTGATTAAGGAGGATTTACCTACGTTTGAACGACCAATAAAGGCATATTCAGGTAACTCCGGAGCCGGTAATTTATCAGTTCTGGTGTTACTGCATTGGAATTCTGCGCTTTTAATGATCATCCGCTAAAGGTAGGACATTGCTGGCAATGTTTAAACCCCCTGAATTTAATTCAATCTGCAAAACGTCATATTTACTATGTTTTAAATAAATTTTTACCATCGGACATTGTTGGCTACAACCACAAACCTTAATTCCATTATCTTTGCATGGTATGTCAAAAACAGTTAGGCCTTATCAGGATTCAGATGCTACCAAAAAGGAGCAGGTAGCGACCATGTTTAATAATATTTCGGGCACCTATGATTTTTTGAATCATTTTCTCTCATTGGGTATTGATATGATTTGGAGGAAAATGGCAATTAAAGAATTGCTATCCGATAAACCATCTCATATTCTAGATGTTGCAACCGGCACAGGCGATTTCGCATTTGAAGCCATAAAAATACTTAAGCCCGCAAAAGTTGTGGGGGTGGACATTTCAAAAGGAATGCTGGAAATTGCCGATCAGAAGATTCTTAAAAGAAAAATGCAGGATGTTTTTGAGGTTCGATTAGGTGATTCAGAAAAGTTATTATTTGATAACGATTCATTCGATGCGGTGACTGTGGCTTTTGGTGTTCGTAATTTTGAAAATCTTGAAAAGGGGCTTCGGGATATGCTAAGGGTATTAAAACCGGGCGGTAAAGCAGTAATTCTGGAGTTTTCAAAACCGAAGGTTTTTCCGGTAAAACAGGCTTACAATTTCTATTTTAAATATATAACTCCAACAATTGGGCGAATTTTTTCAAAAGACAGTAGGGCCTATACCTATCTTCCCGAATCAGTAGCTTCATTCCCTGATGGAGAGAGATTTAATTCCCTGTTACAAAAAGTTGGATTTAAAAATACGAAATACCGTCCGCTGACGTTTGGAATTTGTTCCATTTACACCGGTATCAAATGAAGAAAACGCTCATTCTGTGTTTAATTTCTTTTTTTTCAATAAGCAGATCATTTGCCCAAGAAAGTTGGGGAGGAGGTGTCGACGGTCAGCAATTGCATTTTGGTTTTACTTTTCAATATGTAGCCTCCGAGTTTAAAATATTAAGGCTTGCCGAATGGAAAGGCCCTTTTATAGATCCTTTTAACGGACTACCAATGATAAACAGTGAAATGAAAAGCCTTTCCTCACCGGTTAATCCCGGATTTGGATTAGGATTTGTTTCTGATTACCGGCTAGGTGATAACGCTAATCTTCGCTTTACACCTGGAATGGTATTTACCGATAGAATTGTTAATTATGAATATGTTGATCCGGCATTTAACGTACAAAAAATGGTTCAGGCAACTCTGATTGATTTGCCATTGGGAATAAAGCTGAAATCAGACAGGAGGAGAAATTTCAGGGCTTATATGATTGCTGGGGCAAAATATTCAGTCGACATAACCTCCAAAAAGAAAACCGATGATTTGGGTTTAAGTCCCGAAGCAAAATATCTTAAAAACAATAAAAATACAGTCTGGTATGAGGCAGGATTTGGGTTGGACCTTTACTTCGAATTTTTCAAAATGTCTCCGGAGATTAAGTTTGCGCAATCACTGAAAAGTGTATTAAGGGATGATGACAGACTGGAAAACCCTTATACTTCACCTATCGATAAGTTATTTATCCGTAATTTTCAATTTAGTCTTTATTTTGAATAAGGATTAAACCTTAATTTGGAGATTGATATTTACCATTTCTTTTGCTCCAAATTCCTTAATTTCGGGTTTTAATATAATTATGTCAAAAATAGCTTTAATAACCGGTGCAACTGCCGGAATTGGTGAAGCCTGTGCCCGCCTGTTTGCCCAACAAAATTATGATCTTATTATTACCGGTCGCCGGACTGAACGCTTAGATGCTTTGGCTCAGGAATTGGTTAATGAATATGGTATACGGGTGAATACCCTGACCATGGATGTTAGAAATAAGGAGGAAGTTGAAAAGCTGGAGACTTTATCAGATGATTGGAAAAAAGTGGATGTACTGATTAACAATGCAGGTTTATCGCTGGGTATGGATCCAATGAATGCAGGAAGTACCACTGACTGGGAGGTAATGATCGATACCAATATAAAAGGATTATTATATGTAACCAAAGTTGTTTCAAACTGGATGATCAAACATCGCTGCGGTCATATTATTAATCTGGGTTCTATTGCCGGTAAAGAGACCTATCTGAACGGGAATGTATATTGTGCCACCAAACATGCAGTGGATTCTTTAAATAAGGCAATGAGAATTGATCTTTTGCCACATAAAATTAAAGTGACAGGCGTACACCCCGGAGCTGTGGATACGGAATTTTCGGAAGTTCGTTTCCATGGCGATCAGGAGCGGGCGAAAAAAGTGTACCAAGGTTATGAACCCCTGCATGCTCATGATATTGCTGAAACTATTTGGTTTGCAGTTTCCCGTCCTGCACACGTAAACATAAATGATATGATTGTGATGCCAACTGCTCAAGCAAGTACTTCACATCATTTAAAAGAATAAATGAAAGATTTAATGTCTGGAATAAACGTAAATTTTACTTCCAGCTAATCAGGATTGTGTAGTTTTGAATAACTTCTAACCAAATTATAATCATTTCAGGAAATGCCACTTCAACAAAATATTGATCAGGATATTAAATCTGCCATGCTAAATAAGGATAGTACTCGTCTGCGTGGACTCAGAGCCATTAAAGCTGCATTGCTGGTTGCTAGAACAGAAAAGGGCGCACAAGAAATACTTACAGAAGATGCTGAACTTAAGGTTCTGCAAAAACTGACTAAGCAACGAAAGGAGTCTGCAGACATTTACCATGCTCAGAATCGACCGGATCTATATCAGATAGAACAGGAAGAACTGCTTGTCATTGAATCCTATCTTCCTCAACAATTAGATAAAGAGGCTATAACTGTTTATATTAAACAAGTAATTGCCCAAACAGGTGCCTCAAGTATGAAAGATATGGGTAAAGTAATGGGAGTATTGAGTAAAGATCTGGCTGGTAAGGCTGATGGTAAAACTATTTCTGAAGTTGTAAAGGAACTACTTGGTTAATTATTGGATCAGCAAAGAGTGAATTGATAATTAAGGCTAATTTTCTTTCAATTAAAATAAGTTTTTATATTGATTTAACTTTTAGACTTCTACCTTAGCAGGTAAAAAGGAAAATGTATTTAAAGATTCTATGGAGTTCGAGATAAAAGAAGAAAACGGTTTTAAATACATTGAAGAGGGAGAAGGAGAAGTGCTCTTATTGCTTCATGGTTTAATGGGCGCGCTTAGTAACTGGACTGATGTTGTTCAAGAATTTAAAAAGGATTATAGGGT
>JBDNGV010000519.1:0-2517 GCA_041689125.1 Daejeonella sp. | reverse complement strand
AGATTATGTTGAAGCCATGTGGAGAATTTTGCAGCAAGATATTGCTGAAGACTATGTGATTGCAACCGGGGTTACCACTTATATTAGAGATTTTGTTATTATGGCTTTCGCCGAAGTAGGAGTTGAATTACTATTTGAAGGTGAAAATGAAAACGAAACAGCAAAAGTTTCTGCTTGTAATAATCCTTTGTATCAAATTGAAATTGATAAAGTAATCGTTCGTGTAGATCCTGAATATTATCGTCCTACTGAAGTAGATTTACTGATAGGGAATCCTACCAAATCTAGGACGAAATTAGGATGGAAGCCTGAGTATGATTTAGCTGGGTTAGTGAGAGAAATGATAGAGAGTAATTTAAAATTATATTAAAATTTTATGAAGATATTAATTACTGGAGGAGCAGGTTTTATAGGTTCTAATTTAACGGAACATTTTTTAAGTAAAGGTTACGAGGTGGTTTGTTTGGATAATTTTGCAACTGGTCATCGCCATAATATTATTTCGTTTTTACAAAATCCTAAATATTTGCTGTTAGAGGGTGACATTAGAAATTTTATAGATTGTCAGAAAGCAGTTTCAGGAGTTGATTATGTTTTACATCAAGCTGCATTAGGGTCAGTTCCAAGATCAATTAAGGATCCTATAACGACCAATGATGTGAATGTAACGGGATTTTTAAATATGCTAACGGCTTCACGTGATGCAAAAGTCAAACGTTTTGTTTATGCCGCAAGTTCTTCAACTTATGGCGATTCGGAAAGCTTACCAAAAGTCGAGGAAGTTATTGGAAAGCCACTTTCACCATATGCAATCACAAAGTATGTCAATGAATTATATGCCGATATTTTCAGTAAAACCTACGGCTTAGAGACCATTGGTTTGCGCTATTTTAATGTTTTCGGGCGAAGACAAGATCCAAATGGTACTTATGCTGCTGTAATACCACTTTTTGTTAAACAGTTTATGGATTATGAAAGTCCAATAATTAACGGTGATGGCAATTATTCTAGAGATTTTACTTATATCGATAATGTTTTACAAATGAATGAACTGGCTATGACTACTCAAAATGTTGCAGCTATAAACACAGTCTATAATACAGCTTGTGGAGACCGAACAACGCTAGCACAATTGGTTACTTTATTAAAAAATAATTTATCAAAGTTAGACGCTAAAATTGGTGATGTAGAAATAGTCTATGGGCCAAACCGTATAGGTGATATTCCACATTCCCTCGCTAGTATTGATAAAGCAAAAAGGCTTCTAGGTTATGATCCACAATTTTCTATCGATAAAGGATTGGAGAAGGCTATCAATTGGTATTATAATAATTTAAAAAAATAGTTAGGTAAGAAAGGAGATTAAATTTTTAATCGCTGAAGATAAGAATTAATATGAAAAAAATTGCAGTTGTTGGATTAGGTTACGTAGGTCTTCCGTTAGCGAGATTATTTGCTACAAAGTATCAGGTTGTGGGATTTGATGTTAGCAAAAAACGGATACATGCTTTAAAAGCAGGAACGGATAATACTTTAGAAATTTCTGAAAGTGTTTTAAAAGAAGTTTTAGTTGAAAAGTTTTCTACTGAGAATGGTCTATTATGTTCATCTTCTTCAATAGATATTGAAGATTGCAATTATTATATTGTAACAGTGCCAACACCAGTAGATAAAAATAACTGTCCAGATTTGACTCCTCTATACAAAGCTAGCGAAACAGTTGGAAAGGTTCTTAAAAAGGGAGATATCGTTATTTACGAATCTACTGTTTATCCGGGAGTTACAGAAGAGGAGTGTGTGCCGGTTCTAGAAAAAATATCAGGATTGAAGTTTAATGTTGATTTTTTTGCAGGGTATTCTCCTGAAAGGATTAATCCTGGCGACAAAGAACATACCGTAGAAAAAATATTAAAAGTCACATCAGGTTCTACACCAGAAATAGGGTTGAAAGTAGATGCGCTTTACAAAAGTGTAATCACTGCTGGAACTCATTTGGCTCCAACTATAAAAGTGGCTGAGGCAGCTAAGGTAATTGAAAACTCGCAGCGGGACATTAATATAGCCTTTGTAAATGAGTTGGCCAAGATTTTTAATTTGATGAAAATAGATACCCATGAGGTGTTGGAGGCTGCCGGTACGAAATGGAATTTTTTACCTTTCAAGCCTGGACTTGTGGGTGGACATTGTATTGGTGTTGATCCTTACTATTTAGCACAAAAAGCAATTGAATATGGCTATCATCCCGAAATTATTTTAGCGGGACGTCGCTTAAACGATAGTATGGGTAAATATATAGCTAGTGAAGTGGTTAAGCTGATGATTAAAAATGGAACTCTTATAAAAGGCGCCAAAGTATTAATGTTAGGTATCACATTTAAAGAAAATTGCCCGGATATACGTAATACGAAAGCTATGGATGTTTACAATGAATTAAGAAGCTATGACATAGATGTAGATATTTATGACCCTTTGGCTAATCCTGATGAAGTGTTTCTTGAATATGGGGTTAGAACCTTT
>JBDNGV010000518.1:0-6962 GCA_041689125.1 Daejeonella sp. | reverse complement strand
TATGATGAAGGCTGACAGGGTTCAAAACCCTGTCAGCCTTTTTTGAACCCTGTTGAAACCCTGTCAGCGTTTTGAACGCTGACAGGGTTATTTCAACTTCTCATTATTCTTATGCCTGTCGGCATCCCTGATATTTTTCTTTTCCAAATTTTTTTCAAGTGCTTCGGTCAGATTAACCCCTGTTTGATTTGCAAGGCAGATCAAAACGAATAGCACATCGGCCAGTTCATCTGCCAGATCATGGCCTTCGTCTGATTTTTTGAAGGATTGCTCCCCATATTTTCTAGCCATGATGCGGGCAACCTCACCAACTTCCTCCATCAGTATGGCAGTATTGGTCAGTTCGTTAAAATAGCGAACCCCGGTTGTTTTGATCCACTCATCAACGGTTTCTTGTGCTTGCTGTACTGTCATCAGATTTATATTAAAACTTATTCTCTTGATTTGGTATCTATAATGATGGTTACAGGGCCATCATTCACCAGACTTATCTGCATATCCGCTCCGAAAACCCCGGTCTGAATCTTTGTTCCGGTAAGTTGTCCCAAGTCCAGGATCATTTTTTCATACATGGGAATTGCAATATCAGGCTTTGCTGAGCGTGTAAATCCGGGACGATTCCCTTTTTTTGTGGAAGCAAACAAAGTAAATTGACTGACCAGCAAAATATTACCCTGAACATCAGCCAATGCTTTGTTCATTAATCCATTCTCATCCGAAAACACCCTCAAGTTGCTGATTTTCTGTGCTAGCCAAGTCAGATCTTCATCAGTATCACTTTCTTCAATACCAAGCAGAATCATAAATCCCTGTCTGATCTCTCCACTGATCTTCCCTTCAATGCTGCAGGATGCGCTGCTAACCCGTTGGATTATTGCTCTCATTTTATGCCCTTGTATCGTTGTTATTGTAAATGCTTAAATAGCTATCGTATCTTGAAGGTTCAAGTTCGCCCTCTTCCAGGGCCTCTAAAACTGCACAACCGGGTTCATTGATATGTCTACAATTATGAAAGCGGCAATCATCCATCAGCGTTCTAATCTCAGGAAATAAACGACCGAGTTCCTGCTTTTCGATGTCAAAAACGCCAAGTTCACGTATCCCTGGGGTATCAATCAGGTATCCTCCGAAAGGTAGCTTAAACATCTCAGCAAAAGTTGTAGTGTGTTTACCCTTATCACTCCAGTCGGAGATCTCACCAGTTTTAAGTTCAGAACCGGGTAGCAATGCATTAATTAGTGTTGATTTTCCAACACCGGAATGACCACTTACCAGCGTAACCTTATCTTTCAAAAGCTCTCTTAACTTGTCAAGATTGATTGATTTTAGTGCAGAAACACTGAAACAGGGGTAACCGGCACGCTCATAGATTGATTGGTATTGGGTTAAAATATCCAGTCCCTCAGCACTAAAAAGGTCAAGTTTATTAAATATTAATTTAGCCGGAATACCATAAGCTTCGGCTGTTACAAGAAAGCGGTCGATAAATCCCAGTGAAGTTCGCGGAGAAGCCAGTGTCACAATCAGAAAAGCCTGATCTAAATTAGCTGCGATAATCTGCGCCTGTTTTGATAGGTTAACAGACTTACGGATAATATAATTCTTTCTTGGTTCAAGTTCAGTGATCAGCCCGGTTTCCTGATCAGGCTCCGGTTCTACTCTGACACGGTCGCCAACAGCAATGGGATTTGTCGTTTTAATATCCAGCGTTCGAAACTTACCCTTGATACGGCATTTTATGGCCCTTCCCTTATCGGTTTGAACCTCGTACCAGCTTCCTGTTGATTTTATAACTAGTCCCTGCATTTGATCACTAAAGATACTTCTTAATTACATTATCAATAAGTATGTGGCCTGTTTATTATCTTTTTGGCAAAAAATAATCTTTAATTAAAATAAATTAACAAGAATTTGTGAATACAAAAATTAAAACCGTTATTTACTCCACAATAAAACAAAAATGATTAAAACTTTTTATACCACAACAACAACCTCCACCACCACGCTAATGCTTGGGGAAGGTAAATGTATGGTGTAAATTTAACATAAAACATCAAAAACGCCTTCCTCCGACAAAGGGGAAGGCGTTTTTTTTTATAAAATTTCAGCGAAAAATAAATACTAATGAAGATTTTAAAGTTCGGGGGTACCTCAGTTGGATCGGTTGAATCGATCAGTAAGTTATTGCAGATCATTGAAAAGGAACAGAAAAAATCGGGGAATCCGATTATTGTCCTTTCGGCTATGAGTGGGGTCACGAATCTTCTGTCGGAAATGGCTGATAAAACAGCGCAAGGGGGTACTTTCAGTAATGAATTAAAGGAGCTCGAAGAACGTCATTTTGAGGTAATCAAGGAACTTTTGGCCGTACCCAAACAAAATCCTGTATTCACAAAGCTTCGGATCCTGTTCAATGAACTGGAAGATCTTTTGCAGGGGGTAATGATTCTGCGTGAACTGACTCCGCGTAGCCGTGATCTGATACTTAGTTATGGCGAGCGTTGCTCAACCTTTATGATTAGTAAGATCGCCGGACAGAAATCTGATGAGGATGTCTATGTTAATGCAGCAGATGTCATTAAAACAGATAGTTCGTTTGGTCAGGCAAGGGTTAATATGGAGCCTACTGAGCTACTAATCAGAGATCTATATAATAATAACAAAGATAAAATGCTTTTCGTTACCGGTTTTATTGCCAGTAATGATGAGGGTAGAATAACTACTCTTGGAAGAGGTGGAAGCGATTATACTGCCGCCATCTTCGGTTCAGCCCTGAATGCTGAAGAGATTGAGATCTGGACCGACGTGAACGGAATGATGACTGCAGATCCGCGAATGGTGAAAAAGGCATTTTCATTGCCTGAACTTTCTTATACCGAAGCAATGGAGCTTTCTTTCTTTGGGGCGAAAGTTATTTACCCGCCAACCATGATTCCAGCTTTCATGAAGAAAATCCCGATTGTAATCCGGAATACTTTTGAGCCTGATTTTCCTGGTTCTGTAATCAGACATGATTGTGAAATTTCAAGTCTGGCAATCAAAGGAATTTCTTCAATAAACGACATCAGTATCATAAATATTGAAGGTAGTGGGATGGTTGGAAAGGCAGGCTTTAGCGGTCGATTATTTTCTCTCTTGGCACGTGAGCAGATCAATATTATTCTGATTACTCAATCTTCTTCAGAACACAGTATCACTTTTGCAATACACCCTTCTGATGCTGCTAGAGCACAGCATTTGATCGAACAGGAATTTGAACTGGAGCTGCTTGCCAAAAAGATCGAGCCTCCTGTTTTTGAGCAAGGCCTTTCGGTTCTGGCGATTGTCGGCGAAAACATGAAACAAACTCCCGGAATTTCCGGAAAGCTTTTCCATGCGCTCGGACGTAACGGAATCAATGTTAGAGCAATAGCCCAAGGCTCTTCTGAATATAATATTTCAGTTGTTATCTCGAGAGAAGATTTGAATAAAGGTCTTAATGCAGTACACGATGCCTTCTTTGTTGAATTGAATAAAACGCTGCATATTTTCTGTCTTGGAACCGGAAATATCGGAACCACTTTGTTCAAACAATTATTGGAGCACAGAGATTTTCTGCAGAAACATAACGGAATCCAGATCAAAGTTGTCGGTATCGCTAATACTCGCAAAATGATCTTTGATGAAGAGGGTATTGCTTTGGAAAACTGGAAGGATTCCCTGCATAATGAAGGTGAACAGGCTGATCTTTCCCATTTTGTGGAGAAGATGAAATCAATGAACCTTCCAAATTGTGTTTTTGCGGATAATACAGCAAGTTTAAAACCCATTGAGTATTACCAGGAAATATTCAGCTCAAATATTTCTATTGTAACCTGCAATAAGATCGGCAACTCCTCTTCATTCGAACAGTATAAGCTTTTCAGAGATACCGCCAGACTGCATGGAGTAGATTTTTTCTATGAAACCAATGTCGGTGCGGGCCTTCCTATCGTGAAAACATTAAAAGACCTAATGATCAGCGGAGACCGAATTCTAAGTATTGAATCTATACTTTCCGGGACAATTTCCTACATTTTCAACAATTACAAAGGTGATATCACTTTCCATGATATTGTAAAGCAGGCCCAAGAGAAGGGCTATACTGAGCCCGATCCACGTGATGACCTTCGTGGCACTGATTTTATGCGGAAGATGCTTATTCTTGCTCGTGACGCAGGCTATGAACTCGAAGCGGAAGATGTAGAAATTGAAAGTATGCTTCCTGAATCATGTCTCAAAGCAGAAACTGTTGCTGATTTTTACAAGTCATTGCAGGCAGAGAATAGCTTCTTTGAAGCTATGAAAAATCAGGCAGAGCAGGGAAAGAAAGTACTCAGATACATTGGCAAACTCGAGAACGGCAAAGTGAAAATCGGACTCCAGATGGTTGACGATACCCATCCTTTTTATGCCTTATCGGGAAGTGATAATATAATTTCCTTCATTACCGATCGCTATAAAGAAAGGCCAATGGTGGTTAAAGGTCCGGGTGCGGGTGCCGAAGTTACAGCAGCCGGAGTGTTCGCAGATATCGTTCATGTGGGTGCTAATAAATTCTAATACCGCTTGATAAATTTAATATTTTTGATTGTTCGGCTTAAGCAGGATGCTCAGGAGACAGTAGACAAATATGAATAGATCAGTAAAAGTTTTTGCACCTGCAACAGTAGCCAATGTGGTTTGTGGTTACGATGTATTGGGTTTCGCAGTGAATGCCCCCGGTGATGAGGTGATTATGCGCTTCAGAGATGAGCCGGGGGTAATTATCACAAAAATAAGCGGTGATGATGGACGCTTGCCCTATGATCCAGCGAAGAATACTGTTAGTGTGAGTGTGCAGCATTATCTGAATCATATTGGTCGTACTGATGTGGGAGTGGAGATCGAGTTGAATAAAAAAATGCCTATTGGCAGCGGACTTGGCTCAAGCTCTGCAAGTACTGTTGCCGGATTATTTGCTATTAATACTCTAATGGATAGCTTTTTGACAAAAATGGAACTTATTCCTTTTGCAATGAAGGGAGAGGAGTTAGCTTGCGGGTACGGACATGCAGATAATGTTGCACCGGCACTGTTGGGTGGTTTTGTTCTGATCCGCAGTTATGAACCACTCGATATTATTCAGCTTCCTTTTCCTGAGGAACTTTATTGTTCGATCGTTTTTCCACAGGTTGATGTACCGACCCGTGATGCAAGGCAGATTATAAGGAGCAAGATATTGTTGAAGGATGCAGTTGTGCAGTGGGGAAATGTTGCCGGCCTGGTTAGTGGTTTATATACAAATGATATAGATCTGATTGCCAGGAGTATGAAGGATGTGATTGTCGAGCCGGTTAGATCGATTCTGATCCCTGATTTTTACAGACTAAGAGAAATTGCTATGGAAAATGGTGCACTGAGTTTCGGGATATCCGGTTCCGGTCCATCGGTTTTCACATTTACCAGGAATGATGAGGATGCTCGCCGGATAAATGAAAAATTGCAGGCACATTTCAGATGGCTAGATACAGAAAGTATTGCATACAGGTCGCCAATCAATGCGCAGGGACCAATAATATTAGATTAATGATTTTATACAGTACCAATAATAAAGATTTAAGAATCCCTTTTAAAGAGGGAGTATTTAATAGTTTACCTGCAGATAAGGGATTGTATATGCCAGTTAATATCCCGGTGCTTGATCCCGAGTTTATTGCAGATCTCCATAAATACACTTTGCCTGAAATTGCTTTCTGGGTGTCTAAAGCTATCCTGAATAATGCAATACCAGAATCTGATTTGAAGGCCATTATTGATGATGCGATTAATTTTGATGCACCAGTTGTAGAAATTTCAGAGCGAATACATGTGCTTGAACTTTTTCATGGCCCTTCATTAGCATTCAAAGATTTCGGTGCCAGATTCATGAGTCGCGTAATGAGTTATTTTTTGAAGGAGGGAGAGAAGCAGTTGGATGTACTGGTAGCCACATCTGGTGATACCGGAGGAGCAGTTGCATTGGGTTTTCTAGGAGTGCCAAATGTCAGGGTAACTATATTATTTCCGAAGGGTAAGGTAAGTCCTATACAGGAGCTTCAGTTAACTACCAACCGACAAAACATTCGTGCGATAGAGATCGATGGCACATTTGATGATTGTCAGGCACTGGTAAAACGGGCATTTAATGATCCTGAACTGAAAGAGAAATTTCGTCTTACCTCTGCCAATTCGATTAATATTTCAAGACTCATTCCGCAGACGTTCTATTATTTTAATGCCTATGCCCAAATTCAGCGAATGGGATTTAAGGAAGTAGTTTTTTCTGTCCCGAGTGGTAATTTCGGCAATATTGGAGCAGGTTTGCTTGCTTGGAAAATGGGGCTGCCTGTCAAGGCATTTCTGGCAGCAACTAATGTCA
This sequence comes from Daejeonella sp., assembly GCA_041689125.1. GTDB lineage: Bacteria > Bacteroidota > Bacteroidia > Sphingobacteriales > Sphingobacteriaceae > Daejeonella. The sequence goes on along the minus strand of JBDNGV010000518.1, from coordinate 544 downwards.
ATGATACAGTTCCGGCATTCTTGCGAACCGGAGTTTATCATGCCAAGCCAAGTGTTCAGACCTGGTCGAATGCCATGGATGTTGGTGACCCAAGTAACTGGGTTAGGATTATGGATCTGTTTGAAGGCGATTCTGACTTATTGAAAAAGGTACTTACCGGATATAGTTATAGTGATGAGGAGACTCTGGATGCAATCAAACAGGTTCATTTAGAAAACGGATATATCATGTGTCCGCATACAGCTATTGCCTGGCTAGCCTTAAAGCAATGGATGAATGAGCATAGCAATGATCATATTGCAGGTGTGTTTTTATCAACAGCTCATCCATGTAAATTTCCGGATATTTTCCCTACAGAAATTGCAAACGAAATAGCTGTACCTGTGCAGGTAGAGGAACTTAAAGGTAAGGAAAAGCTTTCTGAAAGACTTGGGAATGATTTTGAAGGGTTTAAGGATTATTTACTGAGGTAAAATACTTTTATTTTGTTAACGCTAAAAGGTTAACGCTAAAAGGTTAACGCTGACAGGTTAACGCTGACAGG
>JBDNGV010000517.1:0-3817 GCA_041689125.1 Daejeonella sp. | reverse complement strand
TGGGATATCAATGAAATGATTGAGCAGCAATTAATCAATTATTCAAGAGTTACTTTACCTAATACCGGTGGTATAGTTGAGTTTAAAAAAATAGCTTCTCTGTGTGAAACTCATTATGTAGGAATGATCCCTCATTTTACAGGACCATTATCTACCGCCGCTTTGGTACATGTTTTAGGTTCTAGTAGTCCTTCGAGGGCAATGATGGAATTGGGAGGTGGAGAACCTGAAAAACCAGCCTATTTTAATGATGATTATCTGAATTTTTCTAATGGTAAATTATATTTGAATCCTGCTCCCGGACTTGGGGTAAAATTCAATCCGAAAAAAGCAGATTTTGTGATGGAAGTGAGCGAAAAGACCAAATACCCGCATCCGTTTTTGAAAAGCCCTGATGGATCCATTCATAATTGGTAAGTGGTGATTATTTAATCAGAAAATTAACTTAAATCCACTCAATAGCTCAATTTTAATTATATTTAGCCAGAGTTGATGACAACTATTTTCCTGCGTTTTCCTGCGGTTGGTTCTGCGGTTGCCTCTGCGGTTGGTTCTGCGGTTGGTGTTTTCACCAACCGCTAACACTCAAAATTAATTACAACCTAAATCCAAATAAATTGAAAACAAAATCCATAATATTTTCCACTTTACTGATTGCTGCAAGTTTTGGGATATTCATTTCAGGCTGCAATTCAGATAAAAAAACTGCTAATTCAGCTGTAGATACTTCTGATTCTGCAGCTATATTTATAACAGGAAACGAAACAGACCCAAGGTTAAAAGATAGAAAATTTGAACAAGTGCCTGCAATTGGTACCTCTGCAGATGGTAAGCAAATCTTTGTAGCCTGGTATTCGGGTGGGGCAGCTCCGGGTTCTGGAAATTATGTGACACTTTCTGTTAGTCAGGATGCTGGCGAGAACTGGCTCAATGATCAATTAGTAATTTACCCGAATTTACCCGAATACCGGTTTTTTGATCCCGCTTTTTGGAGAGATAAAAATGGTCAATTGAATTTGTTTTATGGAAGTGTAAAGGATAGCTTATTATGGGATGGATTTGGTGGTGTGAATGCTGTTGAGATCAACTGGGATGGTTCTAAGATTACCCATACTCAGCCAAAAAGAATCAGCGATGGTGTGATGAGTAACAAACCGGTCTATCTGGCTTCAAAAGATATTGCATTATTCCCTGTTTACATAGATAAACCTCTGCCGGGTGATAGTACCGGAAAAGTGTTTCCTATAAATGGGGCATTTGTTAGGGTTTTGGATTATTCCAAATCAAGTGATCTGGCTGCATTGAGCAATTATTCAAGTATCCAAATTGAAGATACTATCCGCATCCATGATGAACCTCAGGTTGTTGAAATTTCGGATAAGGGTAATCTCATGGCAATGCTAAGAACGACCAAAGGTATTTACTTTACAACAAGTTCAGATTATGGGCTAAACTGGAATGCTGTAGAACCCTTTACGGCCTCCGGACCAACAACCTCAAGTCGTTTTTACCTTGGAAAGCTGGCTTCAGGAAATTTATTAATGATTTCAAACAGCAGTACCACACGGAATAATATGACTGCATTTATTTCTACTGATGGAGGCAAAACTTGGCCGCATAAACTATTGCTGGATGCTAGAGAAAATGTTTCCTACCCAGATGCAGACCAAACCCCTGATGGAAAGATCCATGTGGTATTCGATCGGGAAAGAACCAGTGCTAAGGATATTCTGTATTGCAGGTTTACTGAAGATGATGTGATTAAAGGAAATACTGAGCTTGTTTTTAAAAGTAAGGTTAATAAATAGTTGAAAGTTGAGAATTGATAATGACTAGTTTCCGATAAAGATTTTATATTTCGACCCCGAAGGTGGTCGTATATTTTTGGAGGATCAGATTTCGCAGAAAAATCGACTCCGAAGGTGGTCGTATGTATTCAAAGTTCCCACATACGACCACCTTCGGGGTCGGGAAAAAGGTTAAATGGAATTTACTATAAACATGTGACCACCTTCGGGGTCAAAGTAATGATATTTTAAGATGGGGCTTGCTTTTTGAGAATTGGACAGAATCATTCCTCCAAAGGAGTAAAAGCATGTTTTGTCGTTAAACACAATTTTAACCGGATAGTAATGAGTGAGAATGAGCAGTTAAGGAACTTGAATTATCCCGCTAACTAAAATCTACTGACAACAGACAACTGCTAACAGATAACAGTTAGGATTCAACAACATGAGTTGAGAATTAGAAGAAAATGAATAACTATATTTTATGCTGCGACTGGGGAACTACTTCATTCAGGTTAAGACTAGTAGACAGACTTACTTATGGGGTGATTGATGAATTATTGTTAGCTGCTGGGGTAGCAGGTACTTTCAGATCCTGGAAAGAACAAACAGAGATCAATCGTTTTGATTACTATTCAAATATCCTGAAATCAAGTATTTATGAATTGGCGAATAAGTCCGGAAAGACCCTCGAAAACATCCCGATTATTGTATCCGGTATGGCTTCATCTTCTCTTGGTATGGAAGAAATTCCTTATGCTGAACTGCCATTCAATATCAATGGCATTCAGGCTTCTGTAAAGATCTTTGAAAATTTCAATGGGCCTAATGTTAATCTTTTTCTGGTTTCCGGCGTAAAGAGTTATGAAGATGTGATGCGAGGGGAGGAAGCCCAATTGATCGGCCTGATAAAATTAAATGAGGTTGTTTTAAAGCAACACGAAGAGGCGGTATTTGTGTTTCCAGGAACACATTCCAAGCATATTTTCGTAAAAAATGAGCAGGTTACTGATTTCAAGACATTCATGACCGGCGAGATGTTTAATATCCTTAGTGAATACAGTATCCTGAAAGATTCTGTTGATTTGAATAAACCTTCCGACTTAACAGAACCTGCAGATATAACAGCATTTAAACTTGGGGTAGAAGTTTCAGGATCATCATCCTTATTGCATAACCTTTTTACCGTTAGAACAATGCAGCTTTTTGGAAAGTTCGGCAAAGATCAGAATTCATATTATTTAAGCGGATTACTTATTGGAACAGAACTCAGACAGCTTTCTTCCGGAATTTACAACCATCTGGTGATTTGCAGTGGAAAACATTTGTATGATCATTATAAAATTGCTGTAGAAATGCTTTCATTTCAAGTTAAAACGACCTTTATTCAATCTGACCTTATTGACAAAGCGACTATAGCCGGTCAGGTCCAATTATTTAATGCATTACAAACCATCTCTAATGAATAATCAAGAATTTTCCTGGCAAGAGTTCTCTAAAATGCCACTAGTTGGAATAATCAGAAATCTGACATTTGATCAAATTGCAAAAATTCTTCCTTTATATCATGCTGCCGGACTCACAACCATTGAAATAACAATGAATACACCTTTTGCCGTTGATATTATTCGATATGCCGTTGAGCAGTTTAAAGGTAGGTTGAATGTCGGTGCCGGTACAGTTTGTAGCACCGACGACTTGAAAATGGCTCTTGAAGCCGGGGCGCAATTTATTGTAACACCAATCCTCAAGCCGGAGGTTATAAGTACTTGTGTAAAGTCAAAGATTCCGGTTTTTCCGGGTGCTTATACGCCTACAGAGATTTATCAGGCTTGGGAGCTTGGTGCTGATATGGTTAAGGTTTATCCTGCCACCGCACTTGGCCCTGATTATATCAAAGATGTTAAGGCTCCTTTAAACAAAATAAAGCTAATGCCCACCGGTGGTATCAGCTTGAATAACATTGAGGTATTTATGAAATCCGGCGCCGACGGTTTAGGAATAGGAGGGCAGCTTTTTGATAAACAACT
>JBDNGV010000516.1:0-5835 GCA_041689125.1 Daejeonella sp. | reverse complement strand
CTTTCAACCACGGATCTGGTATTTATAGTTCTTTCTTGTCAATGCGGGCTACGACCCGCTGTCAGTGCGGGCTACGACCTGCATCTCTCGGCGCCAATTCAACATGATATCTCACAAGATCATCTATTGGAGAACGGATGATTTTACCCACTTTCATACCATACTCTTTTGCAGTTTCTTCGAGCACATTTCTGAAATTATATCCCACAGAACCAATACAATTAAACGTATAATCCTTGTAATTAGGGTAATGTGTGACCAGATTCTCAAAGAAATCAACAAATGAAGTTTTTACGATATTCCTTGAATATTCTGCGTGCACATTATTGTCATAAACAAATTTGGCAAAACTGGCACAAAAACGATTTGCCAATGGCTTGGTATAAACATTATCAGTCACTTCATCCGGAGTTAGTTTATAGGTATCCCAGAATCGTTCTCTGACTACCTCCGGCATATAACCTCTTAAATAATCTTTGAGTAATTTCTTTCCAATATCACAACCACTTCCTTCATCTCCAAGGATATAGGCTGCTGAATCAATATTAAATGAAATATCTTTTCCATTGTAAAGACCAGTATTTGTTCCTGTTCCCAAAATAGCAGCAAAACCGCTGTCCATACCAAGTAAAGCACGTCCTGCAGCAAGAAGATCATGTCCAACATAAATACTGGCGTTCTTAAATACAGCTGACATTGCATCTTCAACAATGCTGACTTTATCCTCGGTAGAGCAACCTGCACCATAGTAATTCACTTCATGAATCTCAGAAAGATCAAGATCAGAAGGCAAACCCTTCTTGAGTGAATCAATAATATACTCCGCGCTCACAAAATAAGGGTTGTATCCTTCGGTATTAAAATAGATTTTTTGACCAGATTTATTTAATAAACACCAATTGGTCTTGGTAGACCCTCCATCTGCAATAATGATCATAGTTTTATAAATATTTTTAAAAAGTTAAATGTATGAATTTATACTAATTGTCTGATAGATGACAATTTGAAATTTAACATTAAACCCATAATAGGTTTATACCGGTTGGAAAATAGAGAAATTTAATAAAATAAAAATTCTGATTGAAATAGCCTGACCAAATCTTTGGCAATACCACAAAATTTACGGAATTTTGGCAAATGGGGCATCTCTTAGTTGTTGTAATAAAGATTTGCTCTGCCTCTATGCTGTAATATAAATCAGTAATAGGTTCAATCACTGGCGTTTGAGTAATGGATACTCCTCCGGGAATAATCCCTCAATTTAGCATTCTAAATTATGGAAAAGCATACATATCAAACAGGTATAATAGGAAACTGTGCCTTTCTGGCTCATGTTAACAAAAACACCAATATAGATTGGCTATGCTGGCCAAGATTTGACAGTTCATTTGTCTTCGGCGGAATACTAGATAAAGAAAAAGGAGGTGAATTTTCTATTTTACCATCTGGGGAATTTGAATCAACGCAGTATTATATCGAAAATACCAATGTGCTATGTACTGAAATCACTTCTGCCGAGGGTGTTTACCGGGTAACAGACTTTGCCCCCCGCTATAGCCAGTTTGAAAGGTATTTTAAACCGCTAATGCTGATAAGGAAAGTTGAATTAATTAGTGGAACACCTCGTATAAAGGTCAAATGCAGGCCTGTTTATGATTATGGTATCAAAACATTAAAAGCATCACGAGGGAGTAACCATATAGAATATAGCGGCTCGGGTGAAAGCATTCGTTTAACTACAAATATTCCAATCAATTATATTATTGATGAACAGTTTACTGTTTTGAATGAAACAAAATATCTGGTACTTACCTACGGGGAAGGACTTGAAGCTCCTCTCTCTAGCACTGCAGAACGATTTCTTCGAGACACCATAAATTATTGGAGGATTTGGATAAAACACTCTTCAATTTCAATATTCTATCAAAAAAATGTGATTCGGTCTGCACTCGCACTTAAAATCCATCAATATGAGGATACCGGTGCTATCATTGCAGCAAGTACTACCAGCCTTCCAGAATTTCCAGAAAGCGGGCGTAATTGGGATTACAGGTATTGCTGGCTAAGAGATACATTTTATGTGATAAACGCTCTAAGTCATATCGGTCACTTTGAAGAAATGGAAAGTTATTTTGGCTATGTTTCTGATATATCGTTTTCTGAAAAAGGTCGTTTTCAACCACTATATGGAATAACAGGAGAAAAATTTATAAATGAAAGTATACTGGAACATTTGGATGGATATTTAGGGAACCAACCTGTCCGGATTGGTAATCAGGCCTATGAACATATACAAAATGATATATATGGTCAGGTTCTGATCTCTTTACTACCCTTATATACCGACCAACGTTTTGTATTCTCAGAAAGAAAAGATTCTGCCCAGTGGATAAGTTATTTACTTTCGAAAGTTGAATTGACCATTGATGAAAAGGATGCCGGTATTTGGGAATTCAGAAATATAGCCAACACACATTGTTATAGCAACCTCTTTCAATGGGCAGGATGCTCCGCCGCTGAAAAAATGGCCCAATCAATTGGAGATAATGCTTTGGTTGAGAAAGCGGTTTCATTAAAAAACCGTGCTGCAGTCCATATTGAGAATTGCTATGACCCTGCTCGCAAAGTATACACACATGCAGTAGGGAGTACTCATCTTGATGCGAGTACACTTCAACTCATTATGATGAATTACCTTAACCCAAGTTCTGACCGTGCAAAAGATCATCTTGCAGCACTTGAGAAAGAACTAAAAACTAGTAATGGATTGTTTCACAGATATTTGCATTCAGATGATTTTGGAAAACCAAAATCTACTTTTCTGATCTGTGCATTCTGGTATGTAGAAGCCCTAGCCTGTGTTGGCCGTATTGAAGACGCAATTCGGGAATTTGAAAATCTTCTAAAATACTCAAACCACCTTCTTTTATTTAGCGAAGATGTGGATGAGGAGACAGGAGATCAATGGGGAAATTTCCCTCAAGCCTATAGTCATGTGGGTTTAATGAATGCTGCTTACCGCATTGCGATCAAATTAGATCAGCCTTTATTCATGTAAAAACTAAATTGAATTCCTGAATTTGAGAATTATAAAATTATTGAAGTAATAGATTTAAGAAATTTCTTACCTCTTGCGGATTTCGAAGATGGAAACGTGCAGCCGACATAGTGCTTCCAACCTTAAAGGTATATGCGGTTTCAGGCAGAGCCTTGAATATATCTTCATCTGTATGATCATCACCAATTGCCATAACAAAATCATACTCATTCCTCAACAGAAAGTTCATTGCTGCTTTCCCCTTATTGATCTCCATATTTTTAATCTCAATAACCTTATTGCCAGGAAGCAATTGTAGACCTTTATCCTTAATCAGATATTCTAGGTTGTTCGACAGTTCTGAGACTCTAAGTTCTCCAAGCTCTTTTGGAACTTTCCGATAATGCCATACAAGAGAGTAACTTTTTTCCTCCATAAGCGCACCTGGAGTCCGTTCAACATAATCATTCAAAACCGGCAATATATCTCCTTTCCATTGATCAGTTAAGCCCACAATGCTTTTCCATGATTCACCCTTCCGCTTTTGCCATGCACCGTGTTCAGCTATCAGGTTAATGTCTAAATTACCAAACCATTCATCTAAATTTTGGTAATTTCTACCGCTGATAAGAACTATTTCATTTTTTCGATCAGCACATAGTTTTGCCAGTAATTCGTATAATGCGGGGTCTGGGCTTGCTTTATTAAAATCTTTATTAAAATTAACCAGTGTACCATCATAATCAAGAAATAGTATACGACTAATAGCATTGGCGAATAAACCACTTATAGATTTGCCTAAGTTCAAATCAACATATCTTGATTCCATAGCTTTCTGTAATTCCTTGACTTCCTGTAGCTTGTGCATATAAATTTTCACCCAGTGAAATATATTGAACCGAAAGACAACCTTTCTCATTTCCTTCATATTGCTTTCCTGTTCAGCCAAGGGCATGTTCAAGGCTCTAACTATTGCCCGGGTAATATCACCTATGTTATTGGGGTTAACAATTAGTGCATCAATCAATTCCTTTGATGCTCCTGCCATTTCACTCAAGATCAGAACTCCCTTGTTTTTGGTCTTGCTTGCAACGAACTCTTTGCTCACTAGGTTCATACCATCGCGCATTGGCGTAACAAGTCCGATGTCGGCCACATAAAACAAAGCGGACAGATTTTCAACAGAAAATGACCTGTAGAAATAAAGAATAGGCGACCATTCAAGTGTTCTGTAACGAGCATTGATATTACCTACTTTCTTATCAATATCATCCTTCAATTTTTTATATTGAGGTACGCTGTCGCGTGATGGAACCACAATCATATAAAGCACAACCTTCCCAATATATTTGGGATACACCTCCAGCAAAAGCTCAAAAGCGGCTAATCTTTGAAGAATACCCTTGCTATAATCCAATCGATCAACAGATAGAATAATCTTATTTTTTTTAAAATTATCCCTTAAAGAGCGAATCTGTTTCTTGACGATTCTATTTTGGGTAAGAGAAGAAAATTTATCAAAGTCAATGCCCATTGGAAAGGCTTCAGCAACTACTTGCCTGTTATCTACAGTCAGAATATTGGAGGATGAATTTATTGGCAAAATCCGAACAGCAGCATTCAGAAAATGCTGTACATAATCGTAGGTATGAAAACCGATCAGGTCGGCACCTATCATTCCTTCCAATAATTCGGCTCTCCATGGGATAAGTCTGAACAATTCATAGGATGGGAAAGGGATATGAAGGAAAAAACCAATAGTTAATTCTGCTTGGATTGCCCTGATCATTCCTGGTAATAAAAGCAGCTGGTAATCATGAATCCAAATTATATCTCCAGGTTCGGCAATACTTAAAACTATATCCCTGAATTTTCGATTTACCGAAAGATAAAAATCCCAGTTTGATTGTTGATAATTAACATAAGTTGAAGCGTAATAATGAAATATTGGCCATAATATTTCATTTGAAAAACCTTCGTAGTATTCATTAATCTCTTCCTGACTTAAGAAAACCGGAAGAAGTTTCTTACCCTTCAGGCCTTGAGTAACTTCTGCTTGTTTTTCTGGCTCTATAACCTCAATCCCGGGCCACCCAATCCAGATATTTTCACCATCTTTATAAATGGATCCTAATCCTGTTGCTAGCCCGCCTTCACTTGAAGAATATGTATATTGACCATTCTCTTCAGATATTTTGACAGGCAGCCTGTTTGAAACTATTATCGTTTTACTCACGCTAAAAATTTAAATAGTGATTATAACCCTTTGATGATTTCTTTAAACTAACCATTTAATCTTTAAAGAAATCTATATGAACCGGCCGGATAAGGCCATAATATTCCGGCTAATATTGCTGTTACATAAACGGTAAAATATTAATATAAGAAAAAATTTCTGATAACGGGGATAAAATATAATTTTAGGCATGAATGAAAATAAAATGATCGTTGACCTGCGAAGTGATACTGTTACGCGGCCAACACCAGAAATGCTGGAGGCGATGTACAGTGCAAAAGTTGGAGATGATGTATTTGAGGAAGATGAAACTGTCAATGCATTACAGGAAAAAACAGCACATATTTTTGGCATGGAGGATGCCCTGTTTTGTCCTTCGGGAACCATGACAAACCAGATTGCGATCAAGCGATTTACCAACCCGATGGAAGAAGTGATCTGTGACGAAACTGCACATGTTTACCGTTATGAGGGTGGTGGAATTGCTTATAATTCAATGGCTTCAGTCCGTTTGCTTTATGGTGACCGGGGGAGACTTAGTGCTGAGCTGATCGAACCTCAT
>JBDNGV010000515.1:0-7850 GCA_041689125.1 Daejeonella sp. | reverse complement strand
AGACTTGAAGCTGAGTTTACCGCTCGTCGAGAGAGTAATGCATTAAGCGTGAGGAATAATGCAATAGTCTCATTTGGATTAAGAAGCTCATTTAGAAATTTATACAAAGATTTCTAACCTGCAATACTTTTCATTGGTCTGCTTACTGCAAATTCTTTAACCCTTTTGATAATCCCTTCTGCATCAAAACCACATTCCTTCCATAGCACGGGTTGTTCGCCATGCTCAATTATCTGATCAGGAATTCCGAGCCTGACAACGGTAGAATTGTAATTATTGTCTGCCATAAACTCCAGTATAGCACTGCCTACACCACCCTGAAGACATCCGTCTTCAACAGTGATTACATATTTGAATTTTTTAAATACTTGATGAAGAAGTTGCTGATCAAGCGGTTTTGCAAAACGAAGATCATAATGTGCCGGATGAATGCCTTCTGAATTCAGCTCGTTACAGGCTTTTACTACTTCGTTTCCAATATGGCCAATACTCAAAATAGCTACATCCTCACCTTCACAAATGGTTCTTCCTTTCCCTACTTCAAGTGCTTTCATTGGTCGTCGCCATTCAGGCATAACTCCGTTCCCTCGTGGATAGCGGATACTGAAAGGACCCATATTTTCCTGTTGCGCAGTATACATCAGGTTTCTCAATTCTTCTTCATTCATGGGTGCCGAAACAATCATGTTCGGTATACAGCGCATGTAAGCAAGATCATAAGCCCCATGATGGGTAGGCCCATCTGAACCTGCAAATCCAGCGCGGTCAAGACAGAAAACTACATTGAGCTTCTGTAGAGCTACATCATGAATAACCTGATCATAGGCTCTTTGCATGAAGGTTGAATAAATATTACAGAATGGAACCAGTCCTTGGGTAGCCAGACCTGCCGAGAAAGTCACGGCGTGCTGTTCAGCTATACCTACATCGAAAGCACGATCCGGCATAGCTTTCATCATGATATTCATTGATGAACCTGATGGCATGGCAGGGGTAATTCCCATAATCTTTGAATTCAACCCAGCTAGTTCAACCAAGGTATGTCCAAATACATCTTGGTATTTAGGAGCTGAAGGTTTTTCATTCAAAGTTTTATGGATTTCTCCGGTTATCTTATCGAATAATCCCGGCGAATGCCATTTGGTTTGATCTTTTTCTGCTAGGGAATATCCCTTGCCCTTTACGGTTACACAATGTAATAGTTTAGGGCCGGAGATATGTTTAAGGTCATTAAGTACTTTAGCCAGATGCTTCACATCATGACCGTCAATTGGACCGAAGTATCTGAATTTCAGCGCTTCAAAGAAATTACTTTTCTTTAATAACCCGCCTTTAATGGTTTTCTCTATCTTTTTAACAACCTCATGGGCATTCGGACCGAGTTCTGATATTTTTGACAGAACATTCGAAATATCATCCCTGAAACGATTATACGATTTTGAAGTAGTGATATCAGTCAAGTATTCTTTTAAGGCACCTACATTCGGATCGATCGACATGCAGTTATCATTAAGGATTACCAGAATGTTCGAATTTTCGATACCACCATGATTTAAAGCCTCAAAGGCCTGTCCTCCGGTCATAGCACCATCTCCAATTACAGCAACATGCTGTCTGTCGGTTTCACCTTTGTAATTGGAGGCTACAGCCATACCTAAGGCAGCAGAAATAGAGGTCGATGAGTGCCCAACTCCAAAGGTATCATACTCACTTTCAGATCTTTTTGGAAAACCACTCAGGCCTTTATAAATGCGGTTTGTATGGAAGTCGGCTCTGCGGCCAGTCAGTATTTTATGGCCATACGCCTGATGTCCTACATCCCAAACAAGCTGGTCATATGGTGTATTTAAAACATAATGTAAGGCTACCGTTAATTCAACAACACCTAAACTCGATCCAAAATGTCCGCCATTTACAGAGACGGTATCCACAATAAACTGTCTTAACTCTGAGCAGATACGTTCAAGATCTTCTTCTTTAAATTTTTTTAAATCTGAAGGATAATTGATCTGTTCTAGAAATTCGCCCGCCTTAACTTCCATTTAGGGTTTTTAATTATTTGTATGCAAAAATAAAGTATTTGTTAAACATTTTTATTTTTTATTTAGACAAAAAATTATAGTACTCTCATTACATTTGAAAATAATTATGAATGTTAATGACGCTTTCGAAATCAAACTACCCCAATTCGAAGGGCCTTTTGATCTACTTTTGTTTTTTATTGAAAGGGATGAACTGGATATTCAGGATGTTCCGATTGCTAAAATCACTGATGATTTTCTCGAATATCTGCATCATTTAAATTCATTGAATATTGAGGTAGCCAGTGAATTTATCTTTGTAGCGGCTACTCTAATGCGGATAAAGGCAAAAATGCTTTTACCTAGGCCAGAACTTGATAATGAGGGGAATGAAATAGATCTGAAACGCGATCTGATTGAGAAATTGATCGAGTATAAGAAATTCAAACAGATTACCGAACAGCTGAAATATTTTGAAAGTGAGCGTTTTATGCAAGAAAAACGCGGCAACATTAATACTGATCTTCAACAAATGGCATTAATTGCTGACCCGGGTGAGGAATTGGAGGCAATCAATCTCTATAAACTCATGATTACCTTTAACAAAGTACTTCAGCGAAGTTTACAGCGGGATAATAAAGAGGAGCATATTGTTGAACAATACCCCTACGACATTGAGTCACAGAAAAAAGTAATCGATAGGCTACTTTCAATCAATAAGCGACTTGATTTCAAGGATATTTTAACCAATTCTGACAATAAGTTACATTTTGTTTACAATTTTCTGGCCTTACTTGAAATGCTTCAACAGGATTTGATCTCTATTCAAACCGGAATTGGATTTAATAATTTTTGGATTGAAGCGAAAGTCGGTTCAATCAATTCTTAATTTGTATTTTTGCCTTATATTTTTAATTATTTATTTCAAACAAACACCATAATACATTCATGAAGAGAGATAAACTTATATTCAGCCTGATTGATGAGGAGCAACAACGTCAGGAAACCGGTCTTGAGTTAATAGCGTCAGAAAATTTTGTTAGCAAGCAGGTATTGGAAGCTGCAGGCTCAGTACTTACCAATAAATATGCTGAAGGTTTACCAGGCAAGAGATATTATGGTGGTTGTGAAGTAGTAGACGAAGTTGAAAATATAGCGATTGAACGAGCTAAGGAATTATTTAATGCCAGTTGGGCTAATGTTCAGCCACATTCTGGTGCTCAGGCCAATGCGGCGGTGTTGCTTGGGCTTTTAAACGGCGGCGATAAAATTTTGGGTTTTGATCTTTCTCACGGAGGGCATCTTACCCACGGTTCTCCAGTCAATTTTTCAGGTAAATTATATAAACCACATTTTTATGGTGTTGATCGTGAATCAGGGCTTATCGACTATAAAAAGTTGGAGGAAGTGGCATTAAAAGAAAAACCAAAACTTATAATTTGTGGTGCTTCTGCCTATTCCCGTGATTGGGATTACAAATTCATCAGATCAGTTGCTGATCAGATTGGAGCCTTGGTTTTAGCTGATATTTCACATCCTTCCGGCCTAATTGCTCGCGGATTATTGAACGATCCGCTTCCACATTGCCATGTTATAACCACAACCACTCATAAGACCCTTAGAGGACCACGAGGCGGTATGATCATGATGGGCCAGGACTTTGAAAACCCAATGGGAATTAAAACACCAAAAGGTGAATTAAGGATGATGTCTTCTGTATTAGATATGGCCGTCTTTCCAGGTACTCAGGGCGGACCTTTGGTACATATCATAGCAGCAAAGGCCATCGCATTCGGTGAAGCATTGAGTGAAGGTTATATGAAATATATTATTCAGGTTAAGAAAAATGCTGAAGCAATGGCTGCTGCCCTTGTGAATCGTGGTTACCAGCTTATTTCAGGCGGTACAGATAATCATATGATGTTGATTGATCTTCGCAATAAGAACATAACAGGCCGGGATGCTGAAAATGCCCTTGGTGAAGCTGCAATAACTGTGAATAAGAACATGGTTCCTTTTGATGATAAATCCCCATTCGTAACTTCTGGCATAAGAGTTGGTACTGCTGCTGTAAGTACAAGGGGACTTAAAGAAAAGCATATGGAAAAGATTGTTGAACTTATCGATGAGGTAATCTCTAAACCTGACAATGCAGTTAATTTCAAAAGGGTGCGCAAAAAGGTTAATGAGATGATGGATAAACATCCTTTGTATAAATAATTAATCCATGGAGAATTAGTACGTCTGATAGTAATGTGGGGAAAGAGGTGGAAGATCCCGGATAAAGTTCACTTTTCGATTACCAGGAAACTCGGTGGATATTATGCCCAAGTGCCTATCATTGCATTTACGGCTTCCCTTTTTTCGCATGAACTCAAAACCATTATCGAATGCGGAATGGATGGATTTGTAATCAAACCATTTTTTCCAAATGATCTTTACAAAAAGATAAAGCCATATCTCAGCGTTAAACCTTCGCACTAAACTAGAAAAAGCTGATGCCTATGGCAATCAGCTTTTTCAATCTAAATTAACGCTCTAATTCATTTTTACGGGCGGGGTAAAAATAAGTTTCATAAATCTCATCTGTTTATTTTTATTCTGCATAAGCAATTGTGCAAATGCTGACTTTAAGTCCTTCGATTTTCAAAAGTTCAATACTGCAGGCCTCTACTGTAGCCCCTGTTGTCATTACGTCATCCACAAGTATAATATGTTTTTGAACCAGTTCTGATGCGTCTTTGATCATAAAAGCATCCTTCAGATTTTCGTATCTGGCATATCGTGATTTCCTAGTTTGTGTCTCAGTATTCTCAATTCGAACTAAATTTTGCGTACTTAATGGCAAGTTTAGTACTGAAGACATCCCTCTGGATATCTGTTCACTTTGGTTATACCCCCGTTTTTTGCGCTTCAAGGGGTGAAGAGGAATTGGAATGATCAGCTCGGCTTTTTTCCAGCCGTCTGACCGCATTAATTGCCAGGCATATAGTTCACCCATCCTGATTCCCACTTCCGGCCTATTATTATATTTCAGCTGATGCATTAAATTTTGCACCCGGTTTCCCTTGCGAAAATAAACAAAAGCAATCGCTTGCTCGAAAGGAAATCTGCCCCAAAGTTGCCTCGCCATCTTATTTTGAGGATCTCTATGAAAGTTAGTATATGGAAGATGATATAAGCAATTAGTACAAATTATTTTTTCGTTTCTGTACAAATTTCGTCCGCATGCTGCACAGAGCTCCGGAAAGAACAGGCAGAACAAATCGTTGAAATAATCCAGAATCTTTTTCATTAGATTAAGGTACGAGGTATGTGTACTACAAGAAAGGTGCTGTATGGAATGATTTAGGAAACGGTATTTGTGGAGTATTGGGAAATAAGTATCAAGTATCAAGTATCACAAGAATCAAGACAGAATCTGTTACCGAATTATCTAATTTCTACTGACATGACAAGCAGCCCATTTGCTAATTTACTCATTACCTAATTTGCTAATTCTTAATTCTAATAGCCCTTCATCAACAAATACACAAATCGCTTAATAGACAAATTGCTTATCAGCTTTTAACCGCCAATTGTCCGCAGGCTGCATCTATGTCCTTCCCTCTACTTCTTCTGATATTCGTATTGACACCGTTCCTACGCAGATGTCCTGCAAAAGCTTCGATCTTGTCTTCAGCGGCATTTTCAAAATCAGCAAAAGAGATCGGGTTGTATTCAATGATGTTCACTTTACATGGAATATGTCTGCAAAATTTTACCAGCTCATCAGCATCCAAAATATTATCATTGAAATCATTGAAAACAATGTATTCGTATGTTACCGGATTTTTAGTTTTGGAGAAATAATATTTCAGAGCTTCTGCCAGTGCTTTGAGTGAATTTTGCTCATTAATTGGCATAATGGTATTCCGTTTTTCATCGTTGGCGGCATGCAGTGATAGGGCAAGATTACAACGAAGCCCATCATCCCCCAATTTCTTGATCATTTTGGCAATGCCAGCAGTGGAAACAGTGATTCTTTTGGCGGCCATGTTTAGTCCATCAGGGGCTGTAATCCGCTCAATAGATTGCATGACATTAGCGTAATTCAGTAAAGGCTCACCCATACCCATGTAGACGATGTTGGTCAGTGGTACATTGTAATTTTCTTTGGCCTGCTTATCAATCAGTACTACCTGATCATAGATCTCATCGGCATTCAGGTTACGTTTTCTTTCCATATATCCTGTTGCACAAAACTTGCATGTCAGGCTGCAACCCACTTGCGAACTCACACAGGCAGTCATCCGGTCTGTAGCAGGAATCAATACTCCCTCGATTATATTGCCATCAAATAGCATGAATGTGCTTTTTATGGTCTTATCATTACTGAATTGCGACTGATTGACCACCACTTTATTTATAGTGAACAGTTCTTTCAGTTTTTCCCTTAAGGGCTTTGAAAGATTACTCATTTCGTCAAAATCAGTGCATGATTTTACCCAAAGCCATTCATAAACCTGTTTGGCTCGGAAGGCTGGTTCATCCATTGCAAGGAACTCCTGCTTTAGTTGCTCCTGCGTAAGGTTTCGAACGTCTTTTTTCTGTGTTAATGGCATTGTTTTGCAAAAGTACGAAAATTTACTTTGGTGGGGATTTGTCCCAAAGGGATGCATTAGCATTATCTATTTTCAATTATCTGTGGATTGGATGCGCATTTTTGGTTTGAATATTGCCCGCTGATTTGAAATGAGTTCTTTAAGCTCAGTTCGATATTATTGAAGGATAGATCAAGAGTTAATAGTACTGTCTGATGTTCTTAAACCCGATTATAGCGGATACCGGCCTGTGCTTAATGCCTGTGCAGTATGAGCGGTAAGCGGGATTTCCATTAAAAAATGCACAACAGCAGTTTTCCAAATGCTAGAAACCTTTAAACCACCGCAAAAAAGAATCTTAAACTCTTTCATAGAATATAATCATATCGAATTCGCATTAATTTAATATCTTGAATGTCCCTGCTTCTTGATTCAAATCAGAAGCTCTGGATTTGAAATGAAGCCAAATCTATCTCAATACTCAATACTAATTACTCAATACTAAAACTCAATCAGTTTTAACTAATAACTCCTATTTTTGCTCCATGCTCAGATACTTCAGTGCTGATTTTATTTTTCCTGTAAGCGGAGCTCCCATAAAAGACGGGATTGTTGCTCTAAAGCTTGATGGTGAGATTGCTGGGGTATATCCTGCAAAAACTGAAAAATCAATCAAAGAGCCTATTGAAAGGTGTAATGGCATCATTGTCCCCGGGTTTATTAATTCTCATTGTCACCTTGAGCTATCTCATATGCTGGGTAAAATACCAAGAGCTCAGGGATTAATTCCCTTTATCACATCAGTGATTTCACATCGCAAAGTAGATGATGATTTAGTTTCAGAAGCAATGGTGAAACATGACCGCTTAATGTTTAAAAACGGAATTGTGGCTGTGGGAGATATTTCTAATCATGGCCTTTCAAAAATTATCAAGCAAAAGAGCAGAATTTATTACCATACCTTTATTGAACTTTTGGGATTTGATCCCGGGAAGGCGGAAACGGTGTTTAACAAGGCTCTTGAATTGAAATCGGACTTTGCACCATTATCTGCCTCTATCGTACCTCACGCGCCATATTCGGTTTCTGAAAAACTTTTTGGCCTACTTCGTGATTATTCGGAAAGACATGAAAATTTATGCAGTATGCACAATCAGGAGAGCCAGGCCGAAACCGATTTTTTCATGAATAAAAGCGGGGGATTTCCTGATTTTTATAAGATGATCAATCTGGATATTAACTTTTT
>JBDNGV010000514.1:0-1646 GCA_041689125.1 Daejeonella sp. | reverse complement strand
TGTACTTTTCCGGGGCACTGGCGAATTATGAAGGGGGTGATAAGGGTTAATTAGTATTGAGTATTGAGTATTTAGTATTTAGACATGAGATTTGAGACATGAGATGTGAGATGTGAGATGTGAGATGTGAGATGGAATGGCTTTTATTTTATTTAGGTTTACCACTCACCTTTAGAATTAAACTTGGCTTTTACGTTTTTGCTGAATTCCTTTAAATTTTGTTTAATATTTTCTAAAACTTCCATAGAAGTACGCCCTGCGGTATCGCGACCGGCAGGAATTATGGTATTGCACTCATTAGCATCCATAAAACGTGCTGCTTCCAACAATTCTTGCTGTTCGTCAGGTGCAATTACTATAAAACCATGTTTGTCGGCATGGATCAGATTGCCCGGCTGCACTTTCCTCCCGAAAACTTCCACTTCACAATTCCATTTGACACAGGCTGAATATGCATGACCTACACAAAGTCTTTTTGCTAATGCTTTAAATCCGGCATTTGTCATTTCATCAACGTCGCGGATGGCACCATCTGTAATCGTACCCACACAACCAAGAGATTTGTGCACATTACTGTTCACTTCACCCCAGAAGGAGCCAACAATATATGATTTGTCTAGATCCTGCACAACTACAATTTTTGGTCCGGGAGTATGAGCAACATAGTGCAGGTATTCCATATAGGCATTGGGATTGGAAACCTTGTGCTGAGGGTTGCTTGGTTCAATGATCAACGTAACTGCATAACCCACCATCGGACCCATTTGAGGCATAAAATCACGGGTTTCTTCCAAATTGAATGCATCCTTTGCCGGATTTTGTTTTGTTATCTGTTCCCAGCCATTATAAATTGTGGGTGTATTCCAGCGTTTGAGCTGGATGAGATCGCTATGAGCTAATTGTCGGATTTTTTGGTCTTCCATTATTCAAGCTTACCTATTAAATGCAATTTATTTTAAACCCTGTTGCGATTTATTTAATACTGATGTAATACTTAAAATCACTCCGGCGATATCAGAGAGGTCGGCAGGTACAATCATTGTGTTGTTTGTTTTCGCCAATTTTCCGAATTCATTGAGGTATTGTTCGGCAATACGTAAATTAACAGCATTCATACCACCATCAGCATTAATTGATTTCGCAATTTCCAGAATACCCTTAGCGGTAGCCACAGCAACCATTTCGATTTCGGCGGCTGTACCACTTGCTTCATTGATCTTTCTTTGCTTTTCACCTTCAGAGCGGGCAATGGCTTCTTGCTTATCTCCTTCAGCTCTGTTGATTTTGGCTTGTTTATCACCCTCAGATTCTGCAATGAGTGCCCTCTTTTCGCGTTCTGCACGCATTTGTTTCTCCATGGCATCTTTAATACTTTGCGGTGGAGAAATATTTTTTACCTCATAACGGGAAACTTTGATGCCCCATGGTTCACTGGCTTTATCGACTGCCTCGACAATACTTCCATTTACGGTTTCACGTTCCTCGAAGGTTTTGTCAAGTTCCATCTTACCAATAATACTTCTCATCGTTGTTTGTGAGATCTGCACTACGGCAAAACGGTAATTGTCAATTCCATAGGAAGCTTTTTGCGGATCAATTACTTGTAGATATAAAATCCCGTCCACTTCTACAGCGATATTATCCCT
>JBDNGV010000513.1:0-6643 GCA_041689125.1 Daejeonella sp. | reverse complement strand
TTTTAGCATGATAGAACAAACATTCCCAGTTCTCTTCAGCAGCCCGCTTCCCATATTCTATGCGTAATTCCATAGATTTTCTACCATCAAAATCATATTTGGCAATAAATTTTCTCAATAACTGCTCAGGCTCAGGAAGAATATCTGCCCCAAAGAATATGGTCTCTTCATCCTCCTTGATCAGGAAGACCTGATGATACTCACAATGTCCACCGGTTAATTCAAAGGCTATCTCTCTGTTAAATTGTCCGCTTCCTTCAATAAACTGGACAGAACCGCTACGTTGAACAAAATCAAAGATCTCTGTTTTATACGATCTTGATGGTTTACTGTATGCTGTTTCCCATTCTCCTCTTTGAATTATATATTCGGCATTCGGAAAACTCAATGACACTTTTCCATCTTTATTATTTACCATTCCACCTGCATGGTCGTAGTGCAGATGCGACATCAGAACCAGACTCACATCTGCTGGATCATAGCCTATCTTCCGAATATTAGCATGTATAATCAGTTCATCCTGATCATTATGAAAGCCTAGTCCGGTATCCAGAATAATCAGATCATTTCCGGTATCAACCAGAAAAGGCTGCACATAAATAAAAAGGGAGGCAGGCCGATCTTTGGGATTATGAATCGCAGAATCAAAAGGAATAAATGTCTTTGAACTATCTACAGAATAAGATCCTTCATGTAAGGCGAAAGCTTTCAATGTTCTTTGTTTATTATGATGTTAAATTCTATTTTTACTGTTTATTAAGGCAAAGATATGCAAAAAAGGTGGGTGGAACGGGAGATTGAAAACCTCGCAGCAATAACGAAATTGCAGGAATCTCTTAAAATTGACAGCGTTCTTGCCGGCCTTCTGGTTAAGCGAGACATCACTGATTATGAAGAAGCTAAAAATTTCTTCAGGCCTGAACTCGATAAACTTCATGACCCTTTCTTGATGCAAGATATGGAAACCGCGGTAACCCGTATCAAGCAGGCGATTGAATCAGGAGAAAAGATCCTTATTTATGGCGATTATGATGTAGATGGAACCACATCCGTTGCCCTGACATTCAGCTTCTTCAAAAAATACTATTCAGAAATCGAATTCTATATACCCGATCGTTACCGTGAGGGTTACGGTATTTCTACTCAAGGAATCGATTATGCACATGAAAATGGCTATTCACTCATTATTGCATTGGATTGCGGCATTAAATCAGTCGATAAAGTCGATTATGCAAATAAAAAAGGAATAGATTTTATCATCTGTGATCACCATCTTCCCGGCGAACAACTACCCGCTGCAGTAGCTGTGCTTGATCCTAAACGTAGCGATTGCAATTACCCCTACAAAGAATTATCAGGCTGTGGTATCGGGTTTAAGCTGATTCAGGCTTTTGCCCTTAGGTTTGACATTCCTTTTGAGGAAGTAAGCTCTTATCTGGATTTGGTTGCATTGAGTATTGCTTCCGACATCGTACCGATTACAGGAGAGAACCGAATCTTAGCTTGGTTTGGTCTTCTCAAATTAAATACAAACCCATGCAAGGGCTTGTCGGCACTAATGAATATCTCGGGCAGAAAAGAAAATCTGACTATCATGGATGTGGTATTCACTATCGGGCCTAGGATTAATGCTGCCGGAAGAATTGACGATGCGAAGCATTCGGTAAACCTTCTGATTGCTGATGACGAAGCAATAGCCCTTGAAGAAAGCCAGGCCATCAACACAAAAAATACAGAACGCAAAGAACATGATAGCAATATTACTGATCAAGCATTAGCGATGATTGACTCAAATCCGGATCTAATTAATCGAAAAACAACGGTAGTTTACAAAGCAGATTGGCATAAGGGCGTAATCGGGATTGTAGCATCAAGGCTAACCGAAAAATATTATCGTCCAACCATCGTTATGACTTATTCAAACGGTTATGCAGCCGGTTCGGCAAGATCTGTGGCAGGTTTCGACCTATATGAAGCATTATGCGAATGCAGTGATCTGTTGATACAGTTCGGCGGGCATAAATATGCAGCCGGTTTGACGATGAAAACAGAGAATATCCCTGCATTTCAGCAGCGATTTGAAGAAGTAGTTGCAGCAAGAATTCCCGAAGAATTGCTGATACAAGCTATTAATATTGATGCAGAAATTGAACTAAAACAGATCGATGCTAAATTCTTCCGCATCCTAAAACAGTTTGAACCATTCGGTCCGCAAAATATGGCTCCTGTTTTTGTTAGTAGAAATGTTTATACTTACGGTGCGGCGGCTACTGTTGGCAGCAATCATTTGAAACTTTGTGTGCATCAGGATAATCTGACCTATTATAATTGCATTGGCTTTGGTCTCAGCGAATACCTTACACCAATCAATTCAGGAGCACCATTTGACATTTGTTATACTATTGAAGAAAACACATGGAAAGAGAAAAAATCGATACAATTGAATATCAAGGGGATACGATCGGCTCTTCCAAACCAGAAACAATGATTTTAAGAGCAGAGAATCTGGTAAAAAAATACAAACAACGTACAGTTGTTAATAATGTATCCTTTCATGTTTCGCAGGGTGAAATTGTGGGATTGCTTGGTCCAAATGGTGCAGGAAAAACAACTTCCTTCTATATGATTGTTGGGCTGATCAGACCAAATGAGGGCCATGTGTTTCTAGATGATAAAGATATTACTGAGGATGCCATGTATCGAAGAGCCCAAAAAGGTATTGGATACCTTGCGCAAGAGGCTTCAGTATTCAGGAAATTATCAGTTGAAGACAATATCAAGGCAGTGCTTGAGATGAGCAAACTCAGCAAGGAAGAACAAAGAGATAAGCTTGAACAGCTGATTGATGAATTCAGTCTGCACAAAGTACGGAAGAACAGAGGCGATTTGCTTTCAGGAGGAGAAAGAAGAAGAACAGAAATTTCTAGAGCACTTGCGGCCGACCCAAAATTCATCCTTCTAGATGAGCCATTTGCGGGGGTTGACCCTATTGCAGTCGAAGAAATTCAAAGTATAGTAGCTAAACTTAAACTCCGGAACATTGGAATTCTGATTACCGATCATAATGTTCAGGAAACCCTTTCTATAACTGACAGGGCCTATCTACTTGCCGAAGGTAAGATTATGCTTACAGGTACCCCTCAGGAGATTGCCAATAATGAAATGGCCAAAAAATTCTATCTTGGTCAGAATTTTGAGCTGCGAAAAAAGAAAGTCTGAGCTCCAAATAAGCCCTAAATCAGAATGACGATTGTAAATTCCATCTTTACCTGGATCATGAAAAAGCGGATGCATCAGATCCAGCTATTCATAAAATATCCCTATGATGTTCAGGATGAATGGTTTCAGACGCTTATCTCCAGTGCCCAACATACTGAATGGGGCAAAAAATACGGTTATTCATCCATATATAATCAGGATCAGTTTAAGGAACGTGTTCCAATTCAGGATTATGAATCGCTGAAACCATTTATCGAAAAAATGATGACCGGTGAGCAGAACGTACTCTGGCCATCTGAGATCAAATGGTTCGCCAAATCATCGGGCACCACAAATGACCGGAGCAAGTTTATTCCGGTAAGCGAAGAATCTCTTGAAGAGTGCCATTTTAAGGGTGGCAAGGACCTACTATCTATGTATTGTGATAACAGACCCGATGCAAGAATATTTACAGGAAAATGTCTGGTCTTGGGGGGTAGCCATCAGATCAACCAATTGAATACAGATTCCTTTTACGGTGACTTATCGGCAGTTTTGATAAAAAATTTACCGTTCTGGGCAGAGTTCTACCGCACTCCGGATATGTCGATTACCCTGATGGATAATTTTGAGGAGAAAGTTGAAAAAATAGCCAGAGCTACAATCGATGTTAACGTGACCAATATTGCAGGGGTTCCTACTTGGAATCTTGTTCTCGCAAAGCGTATTCTTGAAATTACAGGCAAAAATAATCTTCTCGAAGTTTGGCCGAATCTGGAGTTTTACTTTCACGGAGCAGTAAATTTTAATCCTTATCGCGAACAGTTTAAACAACTTATTCCTTCTAATGATATGTATTATCTGGAAACATACAATGCATCTGAAGGTTTTTTTGGCATCCAGGATCAGCCTAATTCAGAGGAAATGCTCTTAATGCTTGATTATGGCATTTATTATGAATTTCTTCCGATGGAGGATTTACATGCAGAAAACCCAAAAACCCTCCGTCTTGATCAGGTACAACTGAATAAAAATTATGCACTGATCATTTCAACCAATGCCGGGTTATGGCGATACATGATCGGCGATACGATCAAGTTTACCTCACTTGCACCGCACCGGATCCAGATCACTGGTCGCACCAAACATTTCATCAATGCTTTTGGTGAAGAACTGATTATTGATAATGCTGAAAAAGGACTTGCCAAAGCCTGCTTGGAGACACATGCAATCATCCGGGATTATACCGCATGTCCGATTTATTTCGAGGGCGACGAGGTAGGCGGGCATGAATGGATAATCGAGTTTGAGCAAAAACCCGATGATATTGAACGCTTTACCGACCTTCTTGACCAAACCTTAAGGGAGGTGAATTCAGACTATGATTCCAAAAGATATAAAGACATGGCATTACGTCGTCCATTGTTACGCCTTGCTCCGGATGGAACATTCTATCATTGGATGAAGAACCGCGGAAAACTTGGCGGACAGCATAAAGTACCACGATTGGCAAATGACAGGGCTTATGTGGATGAGATATTGAAACTGCTGTAACGAGTATCAGGAATTAAGTAGCAAGAATCAAGATTAAATTCAGGTGCATTTGGGATGTAGATTTAAGATCACGTAATAAACTATTTCATTTGACATTTAGCACAATATCCTGATAATGCTAATGCATCCCTTTGGGACAGACAATGCTAATGCATCCCTTTGGGACTGATAACAATTAAATCCTAATTCCCTTTCTTCGGAAAAACAAGCGATGCCACAATACTTGCTGTGAGAATAAACAAAATGACAAACAAGGAATGCATTGTAGTGAATCCCCAGGCACTTAACCAGTGGTGTGCAAGCATTTTAATACCGATAAAAACCAGTAAAAAAGCTAGTCCAACTTTTAGATAATGGAATTTATGGATCACATTCACCAGCAAGAAGAACATGGATCTTAAGCCCAGAATGGCAAAAATATTTGAGAAAAATACAATGTATGGATCTTTGGTTACTGCAAAAATTGCCGGGATAGAATCAACCGCAAAAATAAGATCGGTAAATTCTACAATCAGCAGAACAATGAAAAGGGGCGTAACCATTTTCTTTCCGTCTATACGAATAAAAAATTTATTGCCTACATATTCCGGATAAACAGAGAAATATTTGGAAGCAAAACGGACGATCTTATGGTTTTCTGTATCGATCTTCTCTTCTTCATCCCTGCTAAGGAACATGCCAATACCGGTGTAAATAAGGAATGCCCCAAAAATATACAGTATCCATCCAAACTCATTAATAAGAGTAGCGCCTAGGAATATAAATAGGAAACGCATCAACACTGCCCCGATGATACCCCAAAATAAAACCCGGTGATAATACTTTTCATCCACACCGAATGCCGAGAAAATAAGCACCATCACAAATATATTATCAACTGAAAGTGCGTATTCTATTACATAACCCGTAAGAAATTCGAGTGCAAGATTTTGTTTATAGAGTATGAGACTTCCCTCAAAATTATCGGGAATAAGGGCGATGTTATGAAGATATTTAGCAGTTAGTTCTTGGAGTTGGAGAAAATTGGTGATATCATGCAATATTTCGCCATTGGTAAGTAGCAGGAAATAAAAACCAATGGCAAAACTCACCCAAATAAAACTCATGATGGCCGCTTCTTTCAAACTAACCTTATGGGCTTTCTTATTAAAAAGGCCAAGGTCAATGGCTAACATCAAAACAATAAAAAGAAGAAAGCTGAAGAAAAATATAATTTCGTTTGACATGATTATTTCTTGCGCTCAGTAGTAAACCGAACAAGTCGCTGCAAGGAATCGCGTGATTCGTGCTCTGGCATTTCATTTAAAATTGTGAAGGCTTCCTCCTGGTAAGCATCCATACGGCTACGGGCATAATCCAGTCCGCCACTATTGCGCACAAAGTCAATCACTTCAGAAACCCGATCCGATTCCTGATTATGATTTTTAACCAGATTGATAATCCGACGTTTTTCAGATCCATTTGCCTTATTCAGAGCATAGATTAGGGGAAGTGTAATTTTCTTTTCTTTGATATCGATTCCAAGCGGTTTGCCTACATCATCGATTCCAAAGTCGAAAAGATCATCTTTGATCTGGAATGCAATACCAACCTTTTCACCAAACAGACGCATTTTTTCAACAGTTTCGGTATCGGCACCTGCAGAAGCTGCTCCACATGAACAACAAGAAGCAATTAAGGATGCCGTTTTCTGACGGATTACCTCATAATATACTGCTTCATCAATATCCATTCGTCGGGCTTTTTCGATTTGCAATAATTCACCTTCACTCATTTGCTTCACCGCTTCGGAAACAATCTTAAGAAGTCCGAAATCGCCATTATTAATCGAAAGCAAAAGCCCTTTAGATAAAAGAAAATCACCTACCAAAACTGCAATCTTATTTTTCCA
>JBDNGV010000512.1:0-3506 GCA_041689125.1 Daejeonella sp. | reverse complement strand
GTCGGTTTTCCGTTAACAACTACAATATAATCCTTCATATCTTTCATGGAAATTACAGGCACCCTGAATAAATTTCAGAATGCCTGCAGCTTTATATCCATCAAATATATTTAATACTTTTTAACTTCAAATGAAGAGAGACCGCCTTTCAAACTGATATTAATTTTATTTGGGGCAGTACTGTAATTACTGGTTTCATAGGTCCCATCTGATTGCTTAATAAAACCAATAAAATCTTTGGAAGATAGGCCACTGTCAACCACGATACGGCATCCTGAACTTTCCGGAACTTCAATCTCAACATTCGCCACACCGGTTTCAACTGCAACTTCAGCCAATGCTAATTCAGAACCCAGCTTAGCCTCAAAGGATGCTGCGCCTCCTTCAAATACCAGCTTTTTTACTTTATAATCACTGAGATCAAAAATAACTTCACCGGCTCCCATCTCAATTTTTATATCCCAAACAGGCTTATTGTTCATTTGAATAAGAGTCTTGTTATTCTCCATTTTATCCAGGCTCCAGCTTTGCTTTCCGTTGCGCATCCTGAAATTCAGTACTTCAGTAGAATCAATCACCGACTTATTCAGTGTAAATTTTCCAAATTGCTGCTTTATACTAGCTTCAAACAAATTAGAAGTAGTATCAGTAAGCCTAAAACTAGTGGCTCCACCCTGAATATTCAGACGGGCATTTTTAGATCCCTCATAAGTTTCAGTAAAGGTGGTGCCGGCTCCCCAGTTATTGTTCTCATTATCTTTTTCATGATTGAAATTTAACCAAGCTCCTCCTCTTTCAGGACGGGTCCCCTGAAAGGCAATCAGTCCAAGAGTGAGAATGGTGATTGCACCAATCATATATGGAGCAGCAGCTTTATTTCCAAACCTGCTAAGGAGCATATTCGCACCAATCAGGATAAATAGTACTGGCCAGAATCGCCATACTGAACTCCAATAAAACTCAATCAGGTTAAAGTTTTCTAGAAGGAAAATACTTCCTATAAAGATGAGGATCAAACCCCATACTATTTTTTCGGTTTTCATGATAACTTAGTTTTGCTTTTGATCAGTACTTTTATTTAGGTCTTCTGTAGATTCTTCTGATTCTACAGATTCTGTTGTGTTCACAGCAGGCTCTGCTCCTGCGGTAGCAGTTTGAGTAAAACCTTCAGTTTGGGTCCAATCTTCCTTCCATGGCTCCTTTTTCTTTGAACTTGCAAGTGTATATAAGCCCATGGCTATTAATATGAGTGGCCATAGATTATGGAACTCTACCCAATGAGGAATGAGATCAAATTCATTGAGAAGAAAAAATGATCCGAAAAATATAAAGATCGAACCAGCGATCAGGCGACCGTTTCCATTCCCTTTTTTCTTTTGCAAAAAAGCAGGATTTGATACGTTGACTGGTTCAGACACTTTATAGTCTACATTATATTGACTATAATCAGGCAGGTAAGGTCTTTTTGGAACTGCAATCCAAAGCACAATATACGCCAGTATACCCGAAGCACCTGCCAAAACGGCTACTACAAAAGCGATCCTGATCCAGGTTACATCAACATCGAAGTATTCTGCGAGACCGGTACATACACCTGCGATCATTTGCTGCTGCTCGATGCGTTGAAGTTTCTTTTCCATTTCTTTAATTTTATTAGTTCAGCTAGTTTAATGTCAATTATTCTTTTTCTTTAATTGATAGATCAAAACTAAGCCTTGATTCTCATCTTCTAAATAGCAAATAGGTAGGTTATCCTAAGTTCTCGGTAAAGCACATTAATTTATCGGTAAATGAAGACAAAAATAAACCTATCAAACCTTACCATAAAGTGGTCTGATTATGATTTCATCAATATTCGAACCGGAGCTCATCTGAAGGCAGTTTATAATTGATTTAGCAATATCCCCGGATAAAATAAACCAATCAGCCGGAAGGCTCGTCCCGGCCCATGAATCTGTCAGCGTAGATCCCGGCAAAACAGCAGTTACTTTTATACCTGCAGGTCTCAATTCTTCCCTCATAGCCTTTGTAAGGCCAAGCAATGCCATTTTGCTGATACTGTATGAGCCTGCCCTGATTACAGGTTCCAAACTTGCAACAGAGCATATGTTTATAATATGCCCCCTAGCCCTGCCGATCATTTTGGCGGCAAAAAACTTACTTAAAAAATGAGGGGCAAATAGATTGACCTGCATTTGTCGTTCCAGACTGCTTTCCTCTTCCTCCATAAGTTCTGATGGGATGTATAAGCCCGCATTATTAATCAGAACATCTACATGGCCTAAATTCCTCTCAGCAAATTCTGCGAATTCCCTCACATCTGATTTTTCTTCCAAATCCGCTCGCATTCCAAAAAAGAGGAGATGGGGATAGCCATTCCTGAGTTCATCAAGAAGGGTATGTACCTGCTTTTCATCTCTGGCACAAAATATGATATTATAATTATTAGCCGCGAGTTCCATAACAATGGCTCTGCCCATTCCCTTTGTTGCACCGGTTACAATTGCATTCATGGATTAAAATTAACAAAATCAATGATGGATGAGGATTTAATTTAAGGCATAATCTCATTTGATTACCTTTGATTAATTATTCTACTGTCTCTGGCAATGATAATTTTATATTAATATTGTATAAAAAGTAAAACAAACAATTTTCATATGATATTTCACCCATTAGGTATATATATATTATTGTTAAAAGCAGTTTTCCGCCGGCCTGAGAAATGGAACATTTACCGAAAGGAAATTGTCCATGAAATGGTATCCATTGGTGTGGGCTCCTTGGGCATTATTGCGATTATCTCTGTGTTTTTAGGTGCTGTAACTACCGTACAGACTGCATTCCAGCTTGTAAGCGATTTCATTCCAAAATCTGTGATCGGTATGATCCTTCGGGATTCCTCCATACTGGAATTAAGCCCAACCATATCTGCAGTAGTACTTGCCGGCAAAGTTGGATCGAGCGTGGCCTCCCAAATTGGAACTATGCGCGTAACTGAGCAGATTGATGCACTTGAAATAATGGGAATAAATTCGCCGGGGTACCTCATCTTGCCAAAGATAATTGCCGCTGTTACAACAATACCTCTACTGGTTATCATATCCATTGGTTTAAGTATAACCGGAGGATTTTTTGCCGGCACGGCATCAGGAGCTGTTACCCAACAGGATTTTATAACCGGACTCACTACAGATTTCAACCCTTTTACACTTACCGTATGCATGGTTAAATCAGTAATCTTTGCATTTATAATCACTTCAGTATCAGCCTACCAGGGATTTTACACTAATGGTGGTGCACTTGAGGTAGGACAATCGAGTACCAAAGCAGTAGTAATCAGCTGTATTGCCATTCTATTTTCCGACTATGTTATCGCACAGTTATTGTTATGATAGAGATTAAAAACATCCATAAAACATTTGGTGATAACCATGTTCTGCAAGGAATTTCTGCAGAATTTGCAGAAGGAAAATGTAATTTGATTATTGGAGGATCAGGCTCAG
>JBDNGV010000511.1:0-5393 GCA_041689125.1 Daejeonella sp. | reverse complement strand
CTCCTGGAAACATAGTTTTGGGAAGCATCGAAGTTTTTTCATCGTTTTTACCCGCAGGTATAGACTGATCTTTGATTCGTAATTTCTCATGAACAGCAATTTCCCTACCATTGAAATAGACATTTCCCTCATTATCCATCATTAAATTACGATCATTCCCTATCGAACCGGGATCACTTTGAAATATCCATTTCTTGGTATTCATATCAAATGCACCGAATGCAAAACCATCAGATGATCCCTCTATGGCACAATAGAGAATATTATGTTTAGAATCATATTTTGTGGTTGCAGTAACCCTTGCCTTTGGAAAATCTGCATAAATTACACTCTTTCCTGTTTTAGGATCATATTGAAAGAGTTTTCCCCCGCCAATTTTTGAATTCCACTTTTTTAACATTTCCTCATTACCTGCCTTCCCGCCATTATCCAAAGTTCCGGTAAAATAGATCTTCTTATCTCTACCTTCTATAATATGTGCATGTACTTTTGAAAAACGAACATCTTCGGGGCCAGCACCAGTAATCTCATTAACATCTGCTACTTTTTTCAAAGTTTTGGCGTTAGGATCCCAACTGTAGATATAGCTTTCACCTCGGTCTGTTTTCCAGTGATTACCTATGCCTGAATAGACCTTTCCATCAGTAGCAATACAGATATCACCCCAAGAAGACCACCCTGTACCATTAAATGCTTGATGAGGCAACTGATCATGGTATGCTAGTTCAATT
This sequence comes from Daejeonella sp., assembly GCA_041689125.1. Classification (GTDB taxonomy): domain Bacteria; phylum Bacteroidota; class Bacteroidia; order Sphingobacteriales; family Sphingobacteriaceae; genus Daejeonella. The sequence goes on along the minus strand of JBDNGV010000511.1, from coordinate 4,662 downwards.
ATTGGAGCCTTCTTTGCAACGGTTAGTTGCGCATTTGAAGTTGAGTCTAGGATATGCTGAACCCCTGGCGGGATTGTTAGTAAATCTGAACTACTGATAGTGACGACACCATTTTTATTAGCACCGGGTAGTTTTGGGGGCCAGGTTCCTTGGCCTTTGCTATTGAACGGATTCAAAGACACAAGTATAAACATCGCTATAACCAATAGACACTTTTTACTAATCATATTTCAAAGGTTTAATTTAATTAACAGACTATGCACTTAAGAGTTTCTAAATAATTAAAATCAAAGCTATAATTTTCCTAATTATCATTTTTGCTCTTAGGAATTAACTAATTATCAATTGATGGTTTATTGGTCAATATTTTGCTCCATAACTCGTAAAAAATTACCACCCCATACTTTCTTTATTTCTTCCTTTGTAAATCCAAACTCCATCATAGCATGAGTTACTTTAACTAATTCAGTTAAAGGCACAATCACTTCCGTTCCTCCATCATAATCAGTACCTATACCAATATGATCTATACCTACAAGATTAGCCACATAAGCGATATGCTTTATAAAGGTGGCAACATTAGCCTTTTTAGGATCCTCAGCTAAAAATTGGGGCACAAAACAAATACCCATTACTCCACCATTACCTGCCAGGGCTTTGATTTGATCATCCGTCAAATTTCGAGCATGATTACAGACAGAAAAAACACCTGTATGGCTCACAGCAGTGGGTTTGATAGTACGTTCAATGACATCAAAAAAAGCTCTGTCGTTTATATGAGCAAGATCCGTAAAAATACCCAGTTCATTACTAACTTTCAGTATTTCTTTTCCAAAAGATGTTAAGCCAATAGCATTTTTGAGTTCGGCAGTTCTCTCCTGGGGTGTTAATAGTTTATACGGACTTCGTGATCCTTGTAGGTATGTCACCTCGGTTCTCTTTCTTTTAGGAATTTCCTCTGGAACCTTTCCACCTTCGCCATGCGTAATTGATACCCAATTAACTCCATTGCGGTGTAGCATTCTAAGGATATCCGTTTCACCCATAACCCATTTTGCAATGCCTTCTATGCCCATCAGAATACCAATCATACCAGTCTCTTTAGCTCGAGCAACATCTTTGGAAGAACGAACCAGCATGACTTTATCGGGATTTGACTTAATCATCTTTAAAGTTTGTTCCATTGTAACCCAGACATTAGCAATAACGCCATTCCCAACGATAAAACATCCTGCATTATATCCTGCTATATTCATCCGGGGTAGATCGGTTTGATAAGCTTTGTCCAAGTTCAACATTGTTGATACATTCTGACCACGTGCCACACGTTCAACTGGTGTATCATTGTGGGAATCAAAAATTAGAATCTCATCATGAAATTTCTGAGCTTCTTCAATAGAAATGGTATTGCTATTCGCCCACAAACTGTTTATGTAGCTCGGAGCTATAATTCCTCCTAATCCACCCGCTATTGCAGACCCTATAAACTTTCTTCGTGTTGCCATTTTCTGTAATTTATTAATTATCAGTATTTATCAAAAAAATAAATGCAATCAATGCATTAATTTATAGAATAAAATAATTCATTTTATCAATTGAGTTTTACTTTTACTAAATTATTTTCCAGAAGAATCTCTTTAATTTGCTTTTCAGGATCTATAATTACCTTTAGGTTTCTCAAAGCCGGCACATTTGTGAAAATAATTTCTTTCCGTTTGGCAATAAAATCAATCGGGGCATCCAAAAAGTCAATGACTTTCTCTTGGAGCGTTTTCTCTCCATCCAGCAATCTGACCACTATATTCTCAGCTCTTCCATTACCCAGATTATGAACAGTTGTACTAATATTTCCATTCTTAAATACTGTTTCATCAGCATCTAAAGCAAGGTCTGCAAGCTCTGTTGCCCTATCGCTCTTCTTTATTTGTTCAACTTTTAACACTAACGATTTGTGAGGTGGTACTGATAGTGTAAGCACATCAAACCGAGCTAGGTTTTGTTCCGTGACCCAAACAGGAGCACCAGCTTTTCCAGTGTTATCTATGCTCTCATAGAGTCCAATTTTATACCGGCCATTATTAATCCTGCAAAGGCGCATTTCCAAATTCCGCAACTCGCTGTCAAAAGAATAAAGTGCAGCATCAAGGGAATTATCATCAGCCTGAAGAATAACGCGAGCCATATTAGGTCCTCCACCGGAAGGCCACATTACTGCAAGTCTGACATGAGCATCTACCCGGGTTCCACGAGCCCCACCTAACATATAGGCGTACATATTATTCAGTCCGGACCAAGCTGAGCCAAAAGGTACAAAATCATCACGCATCACATTGGACTCTGTCATACGATAGAAATAATCATCGTCAAACACAGAGGTAAATAGTCTGAATTCTTTTGTCAGCGCTTCGAGTGGTTTTGAAATATAGGGTTCATCAGGAACATCTTTACCCCAATACCAATTGAGCACATTGACAGATGATTTAAAACCGTTTGCATAGTAATTAACTGGCGTTTTATCTGGCTTATCCAAGTGCCATGCTGCTTCCATTTCCCGCTCTACTGCATGAACCTGGCCCAAATTACTTACCAGAGTCTTATAACGCTCGCTAATAAAATCTCCTGTATGCATTCGATCAATTGGATGAATATTGCAGAAGCCATCTTTAAAGAGTCGAGTTAACTCAAATTTGGTATGTACATTATTAATTAGGTCGCGCAGTTTATCGTGGCCATCAAGTGAAACATCCTCCAATCCCATACTCCCAAAAAGTGTATCATCATTCCAGCCACCTCCAACCTGACCATCATCATTCTGACGCTCTGTCCACCAATCAGCCATGGCCCACCTTTTTTTATTATAGTCTCTCATATAAACAGCCCACTCAGGTGCACCATGCTCAGCTGGCAGGGTAATTAAACTCGCATTCTCCGGATTAATCCGCTGTCCATCCTTAAAATCAGGGCCACTGACTTTAATCTGGTAGTTAGCTACAAAATTATCGGGTTTTACCCGTTTTACGGCAAGTGCAGGCAATAACATATCAAACGGCCCTCCGAAACAATAAGGGCTTTCAATATCTACTGTTCTGCCTGTAAATTGCCAGGGCATAAATTCATATTGTTTGGAGTATTGGGCTTTGGCTGATATTAGCTCTTTAGCTGCATATTCATCTACCGAACGATAGCTTTCAATGGATGACACAAAAATATCTGCCGGATTATTTTTATCCCCGATTAATATCTCTGTTTTTTCAGCTGTACCAAGGTCAATCCATAGACGGTCTCGTCCGGTAACTACGATATCCTGAAAGTCTATTCGTAAGGAAAGTTTTTTATACGCTGTATTAAACCCGGACAGCTTCACAGCGAACTGATTCCATAAACGTGATGGAACAGCCGGATCCCTAACCCTTATGTAGAGGGTTTCTTCAAGGTTTGAAGTTTTTATCGGTATCGATAAGGTAATCCCAGTTATCCCCTTCGACTGATGATAAGGTTCGCTCAGTATATTTAATCTGCTAAAAGCACCGATATCAACTATTTTCTTCCCAACTAATAATTTCGAATCTGAAGCTACTGCAAATTTACGTTCATCCCTAGAGGTTAAAGCATGCGCTGCAAATTGCGTCCGCTTATCTAATGCAGATTCAAGATTTGAAATAGTTAATTTATCGCCTAGGGTTTCTTTGGCTATAAGTGAAGAAACATGATAGAGACCAACATTATGTATCCTTTTTTCTCCGGATAAGGGCAGATTTAAATCCCCACTAAAATCTTTCGGTGTTCCGTACTTTTCAGTAAAAGGTATTCGAAAAGTAAAGCCTTCATAATCTGAAATCATTGAGCCATAGAAAAACTGATTTCCCTGAGGCACGCTAAACAAATCTTCTTTCTCATCCGAGTCCTCCGAGCCCGCCTGAACTTTAACATTTGTGAGGTTCCCTGTTAAGGCAATATAGTTTACAATTGATTTTGGAGATGTTTTAATATCCGCTTTCTCGGCATGAAAATCGCCATCTCCGGGGATGATCGTGAAAAAGGAGTAATCATGTGGCCAAGCCATTTCATTCCGACCATCAATGATATACAAGCCAGGAACGTGGCCGTCTGCGACCTCTGTAGGCCAGACTTCAGTAAAAGAAAGCGATTTCTCTGGACTAATTATTGGCAAATTTGCGCCTTTATTTGCTCCACTGTACTCTGCAATGCGTTTTGAATCATAACTTTTGCGACTATATACTTGAGACTCCGCTTTAGGTGGAACATTTGAAGACATTAAATTCCGAATTTCCTTTTGTTCCATCGGACGGTCGAGCATATATAACTCATCGTAAATAAGGCCGGGAGCAGGTAGATGAAATAACCCCGGAAGCGCCGTTTCATACCATCCATCAGTACCCCATGAAGAAGCAATTTTTTCACCATTAAGCCATAGTTCCAGCCCATTGGCCCAGTCCCAGTTCAATACAATATGATTCCATTTAGAGCCATCCAAATTTTTATCAGACTTTATCTCATGTCTAACATAACGTGCGTCCCGAACATAAGCGGAAAGTTTATTATCACTATCTACAGTAATTCCAATTAAATCGCGTTCCTTACGTCCAAAAGAAATAGAACTCTGTTCAAATAAAGGACCTGCAAAAGGCATTTTGCCCTTCG
>JBDNGV010000510.1:0-2875 GCA_041689125.1 Daejeonella sp. | reverse complement strand
TAATGGATATAACTGCAAGCCATGCAGCGGCCGGGAAAAATATTAATATTGAATAACTAAATGCAGCTATAATTACTCCAATACCGGTAAAATATAATGGAGACCTTTTCCCTTCAAGATTATTAATCAGAAGCATTTCAGTGAAAACAATGATTAGCCCATTCAAAGCCATGAGTCCTCCTATAAATTGTTCACTAAGCTGCCATTCTATTTTGAAAAATACCGGTTGCAGGGTAAATAACTGAAAAAAGCAGGAAGTAAATAATATGGTTAAAAATATAAAAGCTAGGTAAAGTTTATCATGGTAGGCAGAATGCACTTTTATTGCACGACTTTCAGCTTCCTTAGGCTTAGTTTTATTTACTGCAGGTAATAATCTAATCAGAAAAATTGCAGCTAGGATATTGGAGAATCCGTCTACATAGAACAGCAAATGGTAATCAACAGAAGCGAGAAATCCACCTAAAGCTCCACCAAAAGACCAACCCAGATTGACTGCAAGCCTGTTTAATGAGTTGGAGCGGGTTCTTGTCTTATCATTACTATAATAGGCTATTGCAGTTGAGTTTGCAGGCCTGAAGCTCTCATTACACATGCTCAGAATAAAAGTCCCTATTCCCAGACTCAGAAATGATTCGAGGAAGCTGATTAAAATAAACATTAGACCGCCGCTCAGCAGCGCTCCAATTTGAAGGTAATAGAAACCAATCTTATCTGTAAACTTTCCACCGAAAAATGCACCAAATACTGATCCCAGTCCGAAGATGGCCATGATCATTCCTGCCTCGACAATGCTGAAATTTAACTTCTGGGTGCAATAAATTGTGAGAAAAGGCACAACCATTGTCCCACTGCGGTTAATTAGCATTACAAATGAGAGGTACCAGCTTTCCTTACTAAGTCCGGAATAGGCGTTTTTGTATAGATTTATAGGGGATAAAAGCACGCGACAAATTAAATAATTGTATCGTAAAAATGATACTATAAGTTATTATTTGACTTAGGAACTTTTGATTTAGTACGTTCCGGTGCAATGTTCTTGGATAAAGGTTTTTGTTCTTAAAACTTAATCGGCCGTATCTGAGAAATTAAAATACAAAAGCATAAAATTCCGTATTTCGACGCCGAAGGTGGTCGTATTTGCTAATTTCAAATACAAACGACCACCTACGGGGTCGGGATTTCCGTACCAACTAATTCTATAAACATTTGACCCCTCTGGGGACAGTAGAAAAATTTTAACTTGGAGTTTTTTTAATTTTAACTGGGCACTAGTGATTTTGAACTTAAAATTAGGATATAGACTTTCCCACCTAAAGGCAGTTTTCCACAAATCTTCGAAAAGTTATGCAATGCATTAACTTTATGTCCTGATTAATTGAAAGAACTTGTCTAAAAAGAACGAAAAAAAGGAAACACCTTTGATGATCCAGTATAACGCTATCAAGGCGAAATATCCGGGTGCATTATTATTGTTTCGTGTTGGCGATTTTTATGAAACCTTTGGGCAGGATGCTATCAAAGCTTCCGGAATTTTAGGTATTGTTTTGACAAAAAGGGGTAATGGTTCGGGTACGAATACTGAGCTGGCTGGTTTTCCACATCATTCTCTTGAAACCTATTTACCAAAATTAGTCAGAGCAGGTCAAAGGGTGGCTATTTGTGACCAGCTGGAGGATCCAAAAACAACAAAGACCATTGTTAAAAGAGGGGTAACCGAGCTTATAACTCCCGGTGTATCATACAGTGATAATATCATTCAACAAAACACCAATAATTATCTTGCATCTCTGTATTTTGAAAAGAATTCATTTGGGATAGCCTTTATTGATATATCTACAGGTGAATTTCTAGTTGCCCAAGGTAATGCCGATTACATAGACAAGCTGCTTCAAAGTTTTAAACCAAGTGAGGTAATTTTTCAAAAAAGTAGGCAACGTGATTTTATGGAGACTTTTGGCGACCGTTTTTACACCTATCACCTCGATGACTGGGCCTATAGTGGTGATTATGCTTCTGAGTTTCTACTCAAACATTTTGATGTTAAATCATTGAAAGGGTTTGGTATTGAAAAATATCCCCTAGCCATCACTGCTGCAGGGGTTGCTCTACATTATCTGAACGAGACCGAACATCGTAATCTTCAGCATATTTCTTCTGTTTCTAGGATAGAGGAAGACCGTTACATGTGGCTGGATCGGTTTACAATTCGGAACTTGGAACTGATTGGCTCAGCAAATGAGAATGCAGTAAGCCTAGTAGATGTGCTTGACAAGACTTGTTCGCCGATGGGAGCACGTTTGCTTCGTCGTTGGATTATTATGCCATTGAAGGAGTTAAAACCTATTCAGGAGCGTCTGGACGTGGTTGAATACTTTGTTTTACAGGATGAACTCCGTGAAAAATTAGTGCATGAATTGAAACAAATAGGAGATCTCGAAAGGCTAATCTCTAAAATTGGTCTTCAAAAGGCAAATCCCCGAGAAGTATTGCAGTTGAAAAGGGCACTATATGCTATTTCTAATCTGAAAGAGCTATGTCAGGGGGCTGACAGTTTCCCCTTAAAAATCATTGCCGAGCAACTCAATTCCTGTGTTCTGATTAGGGACAAAATTGAGATAGAGCTAAATCCCGATCCGCCGGTAATGCTGGCAAAAGGTTCGGTTATAGCTGATGGGGTTGATGAAGAACTTGATCGTTTGAGGAAGATTGCTTTCGGTGGAAAGGGATACCTGCTTGAAATCCAAAAGCGCGAAGCTGAAATTACCGGTATTCCATCTCTCAAAGTTGCATTTAATAATGTTTTCGGTTATTATCTGGAAGTAACCCATACCCATAAGGATAAAGTACCGTCCGAATGGCTGAGAAAACAAAC
>JBDNGV010000509.1:0-5638 GCA_041689125.1 Daejeonella sp. | reverse complement strand
GAACCAGTTTAGATTACTGCTCATAAATAAGCAACTTTGCACATCAAATTATGAGTTGATACTCAAGCCAATTAATCCTACCCAACCAAGAAAGAAAGTAACTTTAGTAAATATTAATTAACCAGACAAAGGAAGATAAAGTGTCAAGTAAATTCAGGCATGTTCAAGTAATCTTGATTCCTGGTTCTTGGCTCTTGATTAAAAAAGACAAATTTCCATAAAAGCAAAAACATTGTTCTTTACTCTTACCCCAACCTACCAGGTCCCCTTATAAATATGATCAAACTTTCTGTCTGTAATTGGTTTTAATGGAATATATAAACCTTGAGTATCCGCAAGCCAGTCCCATAGCTTTTTGTTGAGATCCTTCGCCAGTTCCTGAAATTCAGGTTTACGGATTAGATTATTTAATTCATAAGGATCCTGCTGAAGATCATACAACTGATCAATATCCCAAACCCCCTGACTACGAATGAATTTATAGCGATCGGTTCGAACAGCATATTGGGTTGGAGTTTGTGGAAAAGGGTTCTCCCAGTAATATTCATAAAATACTTCTTTCCTCCAGTTCTGTAAAGCATCACCTTTCATCAAAGGCAAAAAGGAAGTTCCCTGCATCTGTTTTGGTTTTTTCACCCCTGCCATTTCCAAAATACTTGGTGCTATATCCACATTCAACACCATTTCTTTCACTTTGGTTCCAGGCTTGATCAGTGCCGGTGAACGGGCAAGCAAAGGTACCCTCATCGACTCTTCATAAGCATGCCGTTTATCAATAAGACCATGTTCACCGAATGAAAAACCATTATCACCCATGTAAATCACGAGTGTTTCCTTATCCAGTCCATTCGCCTTCAGGTAATCAAGCACCCTGCCCACGCTGTTATCCACTCCCAGCAAAGTTTCAAGGTAATCCACATAAAATTTATCGAAATCAGTTTGTCCGTGATACATGAAATCAACCCCATGCCAGCTGTAACGCTGTGCCCTAACCCATTGTGGAATATCCTTATAATTAAAGGTGTAAGAACTTGAATCTGCTTGATCGCCCCGGTTGAATCGCTTACTATCCTTGCCCGCAGTAGAGAACATAGACACCGGATATTGAATGCGGATATCCTTATATTTTCCCTTATCCCTCTTGGCAGGATAAAAATCAGCATGCACTGCTTTATGAGATAGATAAACGAAAAAAGGTTTCTTTTTATCGCGTTTATCAAGCCATTCAAGGGTGTAATTGGTGAGCAAATCGGTAATATAGCTGCTATCAGTATAAGCAATCATTTTCCCATCAACATTGATTTTGGGATTATAGTAATCCCCCTGCCCTGCAAAACTTACCCAACGGTTAAAACCGAGACGCGGATCAGCACCGCCGCCCCCCATATGCCATTTCCCGAAAAAGGAAGTCTGGTAACCTGCTTTCTGAAGGTATTGTGGAAAATAAATTAGAGAAGAGGGTGCAGAAGCCTGATTATCAACTACTGTATGGGTATGCGCATACTGCCCGGTTAAAATGGAAGCCCTGCTGGGTGAACACAATGCAGTACTGACAAAAGCATTTTGGAAATGAGCCCCTTCATTGGCCATCCGATCCAAATTCGGAGTTTTTAAACCAGGAACCTTACCTGTAAATCCCATGAAATCATAGCGGTGATCATCAGAGAGTATGAAAATGATGTTTCGTGGTTTCGTCTCTGGAATTGCCTCAAAACTTAGATTTGGAGCCTTTTGAGCCAAGATTGAAAATGATAAGAAACAAAATAAGAGGCCAATAAGAAGTTTTTTAATGATCATGCTTATAATTTTTTTAGCAGTTTGCCGGAGATAAATATAAAATTAAACATGTAAAATCAGATGCGCCAATATGAATAAGCCTAATCAAACACAACAGCATCTTTATCCTTATCTTCAAAGATCCGCTCAACGATAGCATCCAATTCATTAGAATAGTCCTGTGCAGTTTTAATACCCAGTTCGATGAGTGCCTGCATATTCTGCTGACTTGCATTGTCCATTTCGGGATCAGCATTTCTCAGATGTTCGGGTTGAATCCGGCAATAATTAGATTTACTGCCACTCACCCCAAACATTCTAACAAGATGATAATTGGTCGTTTCTGCAGCTCCCGACATCATAATATCAATGGAAGGTTTGATCCAGCCCAAAGCCCCCCATGCTTTTGCCTTTTGATAATCATATGATTTGTTCTCTCCTCCGGTTCCTAATGAAACAAGTAGCATATCCTTTGCGCTTGGGTCTCCTTTAGAATTTCTCACCTCTGAATAGGCGCAAAGTGAAGGATTATTGGCAAATATCCCGCCATCAATCATGGGATAGCTCACTCCGCTAATGGATTTAATGTGGGCTGCCTCAAAATAAGTTGGAGCTGCCGAGGTCGCACGGCAAACATCTTTCAAATAATAATCACCTCCATCTCCCTTAGTGGGATAATCGTGACTGGCAAAAAAATGTGTTTTCCGTTCTTGAATATCGTAGGCAGTAATTAGGCAAGGCTTCAATAATTCACTCAGCCGTTTATCTCTAAAATAAGTAAGTAAAACCTCTTCCAAATTGTTTGCAGGATATTTTTCACTGAACAAAGATTTATAATTTAGGAGTTTACTCAAAAAAGAAACCCTGAATATTTTATCACCGAATCTTTTATAGAGATCAACGGCCTCCTCTGCACTGAATTTTGGCTTTTTGGGGTCATGCTCATCCGGACAAAGCAATAGGCAGGTCAATATTCCGCCAGTACTAGTCCCTGCAAAAAAATCAAAGTAATTCGCAATTCGTGCCTGCGGATTATTACTCCTCTCCTGCAGCTTCTTCTCTAATGCAACTAAAATCTGACCGGGTATGAGTCCGCGTATTCCGCCCCCATCAATAGATAAAATTTTCTTCATAGGAATAAAAACATTTGATTAATAGATTAAAATAAGAAAAATATACTTGCAGTTTTAAGATAAAAAATTGCCTAGTAAATTCAAGAAAAATATGCTTTAGCCAAACACCAGAAATCCCTTACTAACCCACTTATCTTCCATATTTAACCTGCACCAGCCATTCTTCTCTTCTTCAATAAACAATTCCTGACCTTTATTTAAGGAACCAAGCTTTTCAAAACTGCTATCCGGACCATTTCTAACATTTAGTGTGATGGCAGAGACCTTAGCCCGAGTTACAGGCAGGGTATATCTTGCAGCAACCCAGTGCTCCTTACTATTCGAGATCTTATACCAGCCATTATTTTCAGCATAAACCCTCAGAACCGCACCCGTACTAATCGCATCCATACCGTCTACCCTAGGTTTTGAACTATCGGCCCCGGTGCGGAGGTTTAATTTCGATGCCGTTACGCTCACGTATTTTAAAACCTCCGGAATTACAATCGGCTGAACCGGAAGTTGCCCCGAAATCAATGGAAGAAAATTTGAATGGCAATCCTGAACCTTATTCCCTCCAAAAAAATCAGTCCCGGGGCAGGTTTTATTATTTTTAGTTCCATTATTCCGTTGCCCAGTACCTAGGTCAAACCAATGGTGATAGACAATGCTCCCTGTATTGACCGGCAAATTAAACCTGCTGCATAATTTAGCAGTCATTCGAATAATTGTTTCCCGGTGTGTTTGAGTCATAACATCCTTCCCCTGATCAAAATTACCAAGGTGCTCGATACAGATTGAATTGGCATTCTGCCCGAGAATACAGGCAGGTGATTGCTGAAGCGGCCTGCCCGTAACAATACTGCCATCAGGAAAAGTGGTAAAATGCTGTCCTATATCACTCCATCCATTCTGATTAATATGATAATTTTTCATGCCCTTCTGCAGTTCAAAGTGATTACTTCCTTTAAATAAGGCATAGTTTGGATTAAAGGTATGATGCTGTTGAATATGAAGCAGTGTACGTGCCAATGTGAGGGAATTAATCCAATCTTCGAACTCCTGAATACTGAATTTATTAAATCCGAACTTGCTGGTCATAGTGAATAATTTTCTTCTAAGTAATTAAAAATAAAGGTTTTAATGAGAATTACAAAAAAATCAAAGCTTGATATTCCCCATGTCATATTTTAAATTCCGGGATATTATACTGGCAATCTATCTATTCCTAAGTCATACCTTTGTTTGAAATTTAACAAGAAAATTTATGAATCCGGAAAAAATGAAGGTAGAGATCTGGAGTGATGTGATGTGTCCATTCTGTTATATCGGAAAACGCAGGTTTGAAAAAGCTTTGAATCAACTGCCCGAAAAAGAAAACATCGAAGTGATCTGGAAAAGCTTTCAGCTGAACCCTGAACTAAAAACTGATCCATCAAAAAACATAAATCAATATCTATCAGAAGTAAAAGGAATGAGTCTAGAACATGCTGCGCAAATGAGTGAGCAAGTTTCTAAGATGGCCGCAGCCGAGGGACTGCATTTTGAACTGGATAAAGCAATTATCGCGAATTCAATGAATGCACATCGCTTCTCACATTTTGCGTTGAACAAAAACAAGCAGGATGAAGCAGAGGAACAGCTATTCAATGCTTATTTTACTGAAGGTAAAAATACAGATGATATCGATATTTTAATCAATCTGGGTAAGAACATCGGCCTTGTTGAATCAGAACTTAGGGAAGTTCTAGAAAGCGATCGTTTTACTGATGATGTCAGGACTGATATTTACGAAAGTCAACAGCTTGGTGTTCGTGGCGTTCCGTTTTTTGTATTTGACCGTAAATATGCCGTTTCAGGAGCACAAGAGACTGCGGTTTTCTTGCAGAACTTGAATAAATCAGTTGAAGAATGGAAAAATGAACAAGCAGGAAAGGAACTAAAGGTTGATGAAGGAGCTGTTTGCCGACCGGATGGAGAATGTGATTAAGGTTGGATAGTATGACATATTAAGGCTGAATCGGAAATACGATTAAGGCTTGTTGAGAATGTGATTAATTTGCAAGGGAATGTGATCTTGATTAGAAAAGCAGGTACAGTGCTTGTCGCTGAATTCAGCCGGGCTCTTCGCTATAGTTTTTGCTCTAAATTTAGGAGTAAAGATGAAATTAAAAAGGCAAAAAGCTGCCGCTTCGATCCCGTTTAGACTGGAAATTTCTGCAGTTATTAATGGGGCAAAATTTAGGATAAGAGGAAAGAATTGTTATTTGAAAATTTCTGAACTGAGTTAAAAACCCCTAGCCTAAGTTCAATAAACCGGATTGTAGCGGCAGCCTTTGCCGCAAAGATTATTAACTTATATGAACAAATTTCAAAGGCAAAGCTACAGCGTAAAGCCGGATTAGCCCTGAAAAATACAATTGCATTTCATTTCCAAAAACGTAACAATCTTAGAAGCTTTAGATCATAGAGTTTTAAGAATGATCCAATACAAAACCCTATCCAATAAAATGTAATTTTTCCATTTTCAGAATATGAAAGCAGCAATCCATACCCAATACGGTCCGCCTGAAGTAGTTCATATCGGGGAGATCGGTACGCCTTCTCCCGGTCCGAATGAGTTATTAGTGAGAGTTCATGCCAGCACGGTTAACCGTACCGATTGCGGATTTAGAAGTGCGGAATATTTTGTCAGCAGGCTTTTCAGCGGATTATTTAGACCCAAACAACAAATACTTGGTTGTGAATTT
>JBDNGV010000508.1:0-2368 GCA_041689125.1 Daejeonella sp. | reverse complement strand
GAACTTCAACTTGCCTAAACGGCCATTGCCTTACGAATCCTAAGTACTATCAGCCAAATGAACCCGATTAGGACAGCCTTGCTCAATGCAGAGCGGAACCGTATCCTAGGGCATTCCATAAGTCAGGAAGTGCAACAGAGCGACAGCCTGAAAATCGGTGTTTTTGCCCCCTCTAATATTTACCGGGGGTGGATCCGAAGAAAATCAAGTTTAGTCCTGAAAGCTTTGCCCGAAACAGAATAGATCCTAAGCTGATCCAAGAACTAACCGAAAATGATCAATACCGCAGCGGTATTGCCAACTAATTTACCATCTTAATTTAATATGAGCTGATGATTTACTTATTCCTATAGAGAATCCCCTATAAAAAGACTCCTTTTGGATCTAAAAGCAATGACTTTCACAAGAAGATATCTGAGTTCAAATCTTTGAAAACTATGATTAATTTTAAAAAATTAAAAAGCAGTTCAAAATATTGAAATTAGCTATAATGTGTAAAATAGCTGCCCTATTGATTTTCTCAATCAGGCATTCCAACTACAGAAGCATCAAACTTTTGATGAAATTTTTCCAACAACAACCTTAAAGAATCATAACTAACTTCCTGAATTGAGGAATTATTATCAATTGCCAAAGATGCTCCAATTGCAGCTGCCTGACCCATTCCCATAAATGTAAATTCTATTCTGATAGCACCATAGGCAACATGACTAGATGAGGGGCATGTCGGAGTTATCAGGTTTATACATTCGCTTTTTTTTGGAACTAAAGCTCGATAAGGTATACCAAAAGGTCTCCAAAAGTCACCTCCAAATACAAAACCCTCGTTATAGGCTAGGCCATTTTTAATAATTCTTCTCGCTGAATGAAGATCAGGAGGCCAGTAGGCTATAGCAACAGGATCTTCTATCGGTAAATTATTTTCTTTAAGAAGATGATGTTCAGTAATTATAAAGTCAGATACCATTCTTCTACCATCACGGACATAAAACTCCCTAGGCCAACCTTCATTATCTACAAATTCATCTTTGGCTAATCCCCAACCATTCCAATTTTTTTGGAGTTCAGGATCAAGCTTTCCAACTTCCTTGTCATTTGCTAAAAAGTAAAATAAGCCCATGGTAAACGTTTTGTGGTAGTTAAATATACTATCCCTTTGGGCATAATTTCCTTGTGGGTAACCTTTATTCATACCATAAAGATTGTGGGAAAGATCATGCCAAGCGCCGAGATCGGTTTTGTTTTGAGGAATGGAAACTGCTGGTGTGTAAAGTTTACCTCCTGCTCTTAGATACCTCAGATAAATTTCATAATCAGATCTCCTATAAGTGGACGGTTTCTTAAAAGGAATTTGATTACCGAGATCTTTAGAAAGACACATTCTAAAACAGAATGCTTGAATGCTATTATCTCCTTCTCCAAAATTCCCTATGGGTTCATCTTGAATAGTATGGATCCTTCCTGATTGAGGCTCATTAGGAATTTGATAAGGGTCTATATTTACTGCAAATTGTCGATATGTAGTTACAGGCCTAATGCCATTCATCGTTTCGGTATATTGACTATTCGACTCTCGACCATAAGTTGTTGAAACCCCTGCATAAAATAGAAGATCTCCTTCTAAAGTAGCATCTATAAATTGCTTGCCCGAAATCACATTGCCTGAGATAGTTGTAATACTTTGAATCTTTGATTCTAGTATTTGAACACCTTCCCCATTTTCTTTGATAGGTTGATTCAAATATATTTCAATTGGAAATTCACTAAGCCAATCTTTTACGATTTTTTCAGCGACATGAGGTTCAAATCTCCAAATAGTTCGCTCTTTTTTTTGATTCCTTATTAAATCTTCCAATTCATCTAATCTGTTGTAATGACTTGCAACTTTCTTATAAAACTCAAGTGCTATTCCACCCACAGCTTTACTATTCTGAAATTCTGAATGATTATCAATGTCTGTTCCTCCAAGCCCATTAACCATTATCCCCCCTAAAGAGGTATTTGGAACAACTAGCGCAATTGTCTTGCCTAATCTTGCACCTTGAATTGCGGCTGAAATACCTGCTGGAGAACCTCCATAGATTACAATATCGTAGGTGTTAGAAATATTCTCAGAATAGGACTCAGCAACCAAACTTTGACTTTCGTTATTGCGAATCAAATTAGAAAAGTTGAAAAATAAAGCAAGTATTGACAGGTTAGTTAGTTTAATAAAATCAAGCATTTGAATTGGTTAATTAATGGAATCTGTATGAGATTTACACTTTAGGTAATACATATTGCCGAGTGCTCGGTTGATGTATAAAGTTCTTCCGTCCTTGAGATCAATTTCTCCAGCGGAGTAAGCTTTATTTTTAATCGGCAAAAT
>JBDNGV010000507.1:0-11325 GCA_041689125.1 Daejeonella sp. | reverse complement strand
TCCCGAACCTGTCCTCCCGAACTTGTTATCCCGGACTTGTCATCCTGGACCCCGATCCGGGATGGTTCACTTTTTGTACTATATAACAAATGGTTAAAAAGCTTTTATTTTTTCTTCTGCTCTTTTCCGCTTCAGCAGCATTTTCTCAGGGACTGAAGAATGTTAAGGAACCTGTTTTTAAAGTGGGTGAGTCCCTAAGCTACAGACTTCGTTACGGCTTTATTACTGCTGCCGTAGCTTCTATCAAGGTTTTGGATACCAATGTTAAATTTGACGAGCGCCTCGTTTTCCATTTGCTTGCAGAGGGTCGAACCGCTGGATCTTTCAATATTTTTTATAAGGTGAAAAATCGTTACGATTCCTATATTGATCAGGAAAATTTAAGCCCATATCTCTATACAGAAAATATTCGCGAAGCAAATTACCGTCGCAATGATAAAGTCCGGTTTTACCAGAATGAACAGAAAGTAGTATCCAATAAAGGCACTTTTAAGGGGAATGGCCAGACATTTGATGTTGTTTCTGCTTATTTTTTTGCCAGAAGTCTAGATATATCAAAACTTAAGCAAGGCGATAAATTCAGTATGGATTATTTTCTGGGTGATGGAATAAGTAAACTGGAAGTGCAATTCGTAGGCAGAGAACGTATAAAGACAGCACTAGGGACTTTTAATTGTATCAAATTTAGTCCATCTATACAGCCCGGCAGAATTTTCAGAAAGGATAGTAAATTATACCTTTGGATAACTGATGATGCAAACCGGATTCCGGTAAAAGCACAAGTTGAGATTCTGGTTGGTTCAGTGACACTCGAACTGATAGCAGCAGATGGAATAAAATATCCCTTAGGTTTAGTTAAATAATATATATGATCGAAGTACAGAACACATTGGTTCATGAGGATGTAGTCACTGAAAATTTTGTTTGTAATCTTAATAAATGTAAAGGTGCCTGTTGTATCGAAGGAGACTCAGGAGCTCCGCTTGAACGGGATGAACTTGCCGTTCTGGAGGAGATCTATCCATTGATTAAACCGTATATGACAGAAAAAGGGATTGCTGTTATTGAAGAATTTGGTTCTTGGGTGAAAGATTATGAGGGAGATTACACAACACCTTGTGTGGATACGAATAAGGAATGTGCATATGTGATTATGGAGAATGGGATCAGCAAATGTGCTATTGAAAAGGCATGGGAAGATGGTAAAATAGCCTGGAAAAAGCCCATTTCATGCCATTTGTATCCTATCCGAATTACCACCTACCCTGAGTTTGATGTACTTCATTATGACCGTTGGAGCATTTGTAGTGCTGCATGTGCATTTGGAAAGGAATTGAAAGTATCTGTTTATGAATTTTTAAAAGAGCCACTTATTCGTAAGTATGGTGCTGATTGGTACTCAGAGCTAGAAGCCAAGGTGAATAAATGAGAAATTTGGTGAATCCCGCATACCGCTTCAGTCTTCGGGTTAGTATAAATTAACGTGAGTTCGATATAATTATATTTTATGATAAGCTTTATGATGATTTTTTGAGCTGGTGTTAAGGTTATTATCGTTTGGAAACCTGCTGTTGTGCCTCTTTTGATGGAAATCCCGCCTTTCGCTCATACTACACAGGCCTTAAGCACAGGCCGGTATCCGCTACAATCGGGTTTAAGCACATCAGACAGTACTATTAATTCCTGATCTATCCTTCAATAATATCGAACTGAGGTTATTTTACTAATTTTTATCAAAATCTGCCTAGATAAGAATACGCTGGGGACAGGCAATAATTCCTTAAATTTATCTTTCAGTCAAGAAGATAAATACTTTCACTATTTTTAAATCCTAGCAATAAAAAAATTGATTCCTAAAGATACTGTTGACAAGATTATTGAAACATCCCGTATTGAGGATGTTGTTGGTGATTTCGTGTCATTGAAACGACGGGGTACCAGTATGATCGGTCTTTGCCCTTTTCACAATGAAAAGACACCTTCTTTTCATGTTTCTATTGGAAAAGGAATTTTTAAATGTTTCGGATGTGGGAAGGGTGGCGATTCTGTCAGGTTCATTATGGAACATGAGAAGGCAAGCTACCCTGAAGCCTTACGTTATCTAGCCAATAAATACAGCATTGAAATCGCAGAAGTAGAAAATACTCCTGAAGAGCAGGCGGTTAATGATCGACGCGAAAGTTTGTATATCGTTTCTGCCTGGGCGGCAAAGTTTTTTCAGCAACAGATGCTAGAGACAGATGAAGGCAAAAGTATTGGACTAAGTTATTTCATTGAGCGAGGCTTCAGAGAAGATATCATTAAGAAATTTGAGTTGGGATATTCTCCCGATGTGTGGGATGCATTAACCCAAAGTGCCCTTACTGAAAGTTATAATATTCAATTTCTCGAAGAAACCGGTCTGACTATTCGCAAGGAAAATGAAAAGTTTTATGACCGTTTTCGCGGTAGGGTAATGTTTCCAATACATAGTTTTACGGGCAGGGTTATTGGTTTTGGGGGAAGAACTTTAAAAACTGATAAAGCCGTTCCGAAATATGTCAACTCTCCCGAGAGCGATATTTATCATAAATCGAATGTGCTTTATGGATTATTCTTTGCGAAGAAATCCATGCGCGATGAAGATAATTGCTACCTGGTAGAGGGCTATGCAGATGTGCTATCTGTACATCAGGCGGGAATTGAGAATGTGGTCGCCTCTTCTGGTACTTCATTAACAATTGAGCAGATCAGGATGATAGGGCGCTTCACTAAAAATATCACTATTCTGTATGATGGAGATGAGGCCGGAATCAAGGCATCATTAAGGGGTTTGGATATGATTTTAGAGGAGGGATTGAATGTTAAGATCGTTCTTTTCCCTGATGGAGATGATCCCGATTCGTATGTGCAGAAGTTTGGAAGTGCTACATTTCGAACTCATATTGAAGGGAATAAAAAAGATTTTATTCTTTTTAAAACCAATATACTTTTGAAGGATGCCGGAAATGATCCTATCAAAAGAGCTGGAATCATCAGAGAGGTTGTAGAAAGTATTGCTAAAATTCCTGACGGGATTAAGGCTTCGGTATTTGTACGTGAATGCAGTTCGCTGCTTCAGATAGAGGAACGGGTTCTCATATCAGAGCTGAATAAAATTCGCCTCGGGAAAATAAAAAAGGATACAAATTTCAATCCTCAACAAGCACAGCCTGAAATTGTTCCAGATCCTGAATTGACTGATCAAATCGGAATTTCTGATACAGATGAGACTCAGGAAAAGGAAATTGTTCGCTTACTGCTAAACTACGGACACGAGTTGGTGCATTGGGATGATATTACAGATACCTACATAGCTCCTTATATCATCTCCAATCTGGCTGATGTTACATTTGAGCATCCGCTTTGTATCCGTATTATTGATGAATATAAAAAGCAGCTCGAAAATGGGGAACTTCCTTCAGAGCAGGATTTTACTAAGAACTCCGATCATCAGATAGCTGATCTGGCGATAGCTATGGTTTCATCACCTTATATCTTAAGTGAGAACTGGTATGCAAAAAGAAAGATCTATGTCAGGAATGAAAGTGAAAATCTCAGGTTGACAATTCTGGGAGGGATTTTTCATTTAAAAAAGCGTAAGGTTGACCGAATACTCAGGAAAATTCGTGATGAAATTCAGGCTGAGCAGGACGCTGATAACCAAGCAATTTTGATGCGTAGATACCTTCAAGTAAAAGAAGTTGAAAAAGGTATTTCCATATTTTTAGGTTCGGTTATTCTAAAATAATGGCTCGGCATAATGTCTTTGGGAACCAGGGCGAATTGCTTGCAAGAAAGTATCTTGAGGAAAAGGGTTATGAAATACTGGATGAAAACTGGACTTTTAGAAAAGCCGAAATTGATCTGATTGCCTACAAGAATCCAATTATTGTTTTTGTTGAAGTTAAAACAAGAGAGAATAATAGATTTGCTGAGCCTGAAGACTTTGTGAGTAAGGAAAAGCAAAAATTAATGGCTCTTGCTGCCGATGAATATATTCATCTGATGAATCATCAGAATGAAGTTCGTTTTGATATAATTTCAATCTTGTTTAATAAATTTGGGGATCCTGTAATCAGGCATACAGAAGATGCATTCTGGCCTTGATATTTTGGATCCTCTTTAATAAAATAGAACCATGCGATTTAAGTTAATTTGCCTCTCATTCTTTAGTATTTTATTTTTCACTCATTGCTCAAATGTGGAGAAAAAAAGTGCTGAATCTTCTAGCTGGCTTATGCCCGAAGCCGGAACTTCTGTGAATCTTGGGGATTCGGTAAATCTGGAACTTAAATTGAATGAGAAGGCTGATTCTGTGGTCTATTTTGCTGATGGAGTTAAGTTAAAAAAGGCTGCTGATGAGAAAGCGGTTGCTATACCAACACTTGATCTGCAATTGGGTATAAAAGCAATTACTGCGAAGATTTACCGTGGGCAATCAGAGCCTGAAGAAATCAGTACTAATATCGTTGTTAAGTCGACTCTGGTTCCTCAGAAGTTTGGCTATGTTGTGCAGCAGGTATTTAAACATGACACCAGTTCATATACCCAGGGTCTCGAATTTTACAACGGATATTTATATGAAAGTGATGGATTGGCCGGTGAATCCAGTTTACGGAAAACTGACCCTGCAAGCGGTAGAGTTCTGCAAATATCAAAGGTTCGGGATGAGCTTTTTGCCGAAGGAATAACCATTGTGGGCAACAAAATTCTGATGCTGTCTTATCAAAATAATGTCAGTCTGGAGTATGATCTCAATTCCTTGAAACTACTTCGTGAATTAACTAACCAATACCAGAGAGAAGGATGGGGTTTATGCAATGATGGTAAAGTAATCTATAGTACCGACGGCAGTAATACCATTTACATCCTGAACAAGGAAACGTATATGCAAGAAAATTCTATCGAGGTTTATGATCAGAATGGATCAGTAGGAGAACTGAACGAGTTGGAATTTATTGATGGTAGAATCTTTGCGAATATTTATAATTCTAACCGTATTGTGATCATCGATCCGGCGAATGGACAGGTTACAGGTGAGGTTGACCTGAGCGACTTGTATGCTGACGCAATAAGGCCGATGAAAGATTTCGATGGCTTTGTTTTGAATGGCATTGCCTGGGACAACAAAGGGAAGCGTTTGTTCGTTACCGGTAAGAAATGGGATAAATTATTTCAGATAAAATTGAATCCATTGAAATAATTGCAGCCGTCATTTCGAAGGAGGCACGAAGAGAAATCTGTTTCAAAAAGCACAATCCCTCAATAATTATCTTGAATTAAAACCAGTACTCTCCTTCAACAGATTTCTCCACGCGGTCAATATTATCAGAAAAGTAATAATATTTTTTAGCGTGTTCGAAATGACGTTAATGGGAGCGTCATTTCGAAGGAGGCACGACTGTGAAATCTGTTGCCACGTGCACAATCCTCTGATAATTATCATAGGATCAAATAAGTACTTTCCTTCAACAGATTTCTCCACCCGGTCAATATTATCAGAAAAGGAAAAATATTTTTTCGCGTGTTCGAAATGACGTTAATGGGAGCGTCATTTCGAAGGAGGCACGACTGTGAAATCTGTTGCCACGTGCACAATCCTCTGATAATTATCATAGGATCAAATAAGTACTTTCCTTCAACAGATTTCTCCACGCGGTCAATATTATCAGAAAAGTAATAATATTTTTTAGCGTGTTCGAAATGACGGGTACACTCACCTCCAATTTTTATACCGATTAATCAGCCCATTCGTTGAAGAATCATGCCCGCTAACAGGCTGATCATCTTCCAACTCTGGAAGAATCCGTCCGGCCAATTGCTTTCCAAGTTCAACACCCCACTGATCATAACTGAAAATGTTCCAGATGATACCCTGGACAAATATTTTATGTTCGTAAATCGCGATGAGCGAACCTAAAGTAAAGGGAGTTATTTTTTTGATCAAGATTGAATTTGTTGGCCTATTCCCTTCAAAAACCTTGAATGGAGCCAATTTCTCAATTTCATCTGCGTTTTTTCCAGCAGCTTTTAATTCTTCTTCAACTTCTTTCTGGCTCTTTCCATTCATTAATGCCTCTGTTTGAGCAAAGAAATTGGAAAGCAATAGCTGATGATGGTTTGCGATAGGATTATGGCTTTGTGCCGGTGCGATAAAGTCGCAAGGGATAAGTTTAGTGCCTTGATGAATAAGCTGGTAGAATGCATGCTGCCCGTTGGTACCCGGCTCTCCCCAAATCACGGGTCCGGTTTGATAATTTACTGGATTACCATTTCGATCGTTTGATTTGCCATTACTCTCCATATCCCCTTGTTGGAAATAAGCAGCAAAGCGGTGTAAATACTGGTCATAAGGAAGTATAGCTTGACTTTCAGCTTGAAAAAAATTTGTGTACCAAATACCCAGCAGTGCAAGAGTTACAGGTATATTTTCATTGAAATTTCTATTCTGGAAGTGATTATCGGCTTCATGGGCCCCAGCAAGTAACTCCTTAAAATTTTTAAACCCAATTCCGCAGGCAATACTTAATCCGATAGCACTCCAAAGCGAATATCGCCCCCCAACCCAATCCCAGAACTCGAACATATTGGCAGTATCGATCCCGAACTTTGACACCCCCGATTCATTAGTAGAGATAGCCACAAAATGCTTGGCAACGTCCGCTTCATTTCCCCCGCCTTTTAAAAACCAGTTACGTGCAGAATAAGCATTTGCCATAGTTTCCTGCGTGGTGAAAGTTTTAGAAGCGATCATGAAAAGCGTGGTTTCAGGATCTAGTTTTTTGAGTGTTTCGGCTATGTGTGAACCATCAACATTTGAAACAAAATGTAGTCCGAGATGATTGCTGTAGGCTTTTAAAGCCTCAGTCACCATTACCGGACCAAGATCAGATCCTCCAATTCCGATATTAACAATATCCTTTATTGTTTTACCTGTATATCCTTTCCATTCTCCTGAAATAACCTGATTCGAAAATTGCTCCATTTTATCCAATACCCGATGTATTTCAGGTAGAATATCACTGCCATCAAGAATAAAACCACTCCTTTCAGGCTTGCGTAATGCCGTATGAAGAACAGCCCGACCTTCTGTTTCGTTTATTTTTCCCCCCTTAAACTGCTGAATTATGGCATCTTTTAGCCCACACTCGTCTGCAAGTTGCAGCAATAGCATATGAGTTTGCGAATTAATGCGGTTTTTTGAATAATCAAGCAAAATATCACCAAAGCTGATGGAAAACTGTTCAAAACGTTTTGGGTCCTTAAAAAGATCGCGGAGGTTATCTTTTTTGATCTGCTGAAAATGTGTTATAAGTGCTTTGTAGGCATTGGTTGTGCAGAAATTTATTCTTGGAAGCATATAATCAGTTAATAGAATTAAGAAAAATCAGTCTATTATAGTAAAATTAGATTTTATATCTATTAATTTGAACTAATTTCGAACTAGCCAATTAATTATTAATGAAGAAATTACTGAGTATACTGCTTATGGGCTGCTGGATTCCCCTGCTTGCCCAGACTAATGCCGATGATGTAAAGACATTTACCTTAAAGAACGGCATGAAATTTCTTGTTCTTGAGGATAGTTCTATCCCTAACGCCAATATGTATCTTTTTTTTAAGGTCGGGTCGAGGAATGAACATCCTGGAATTACCGGATTATCACATTTCTTTGAGCATATGATGTTCAATGGTTCAAAGAAATTCGGTCCCAAAATGTTCGATCAGACCATGGAGTTTAATGGAGGAGCCAATAACGCCTATACTACCCAGAACGTAACTGTTTATACGAACTGGTTCCCGGTAAGTGCTATGGAAACTATTTTTGACCTTGAAGCCGACCGTATCTCTAGTTTAAGTATCGATCCTAAAATGGTTGAAAGTGAGCGTGGAGTTGTTCTTTCTGAGAGAAGCACATCCCTCGAGAATTCACCATGGAGCATGCTTGGGGATGCGGTAAATGCTACCGCTTTCCAAGAACATCCTTATCACTGGACCGTCATTGGATATGAAAATGACATCAAAAACTGGACTAAGGAAGATCTGGAAGGATATTTTAAAACCTACTATGCCCCTAATAATTGCGTGGTAGTTGTTTCGGGGAACGTTAAAGTTGATCAGGTCAAACAGCTTGCTGAAAAATACCTTGCTAATATCCCTAAAGGGCCAGATCCGAAACCGGTACACCTTGTAGAACCACCACAAACAGGAGAACGCCGCGTGATGGTTCAGAAAGACGTACCCACGCCCTATATGATGATTGGGTATCATACTCCTGAAGCAAAACATAAGGATTACTATGCTCTGAGTATACTAAGCTCCATCCTTAGCAACGGAAATTCATCACGCCTATATTCTTCATTAGTGGATAAAAAACAATTGGCTACGGCCGTGTTTACCGATTACAGTGAAAGTTTTGATCCTAACCTCTTTCAGTTCTCTCTGCAAAGTGCCAAGGATGTTAAGGATGCTGATCTTGAAAATGCAGTTTACGAGGAGATCGAAAAAATTAAGAAGGATGGAATAACATATCAGGAACTGAAAAAGATCAAAAATCAGAAGTTAATGGAGTTTTATTCCCAACTAGAGACGATCAATGGCAAGTCAAATAATATTGGCACTTATGAAGTATTTTTTGGAGATTATCGTAAAATGTTTGATGCACCAGCAGAATATTCTAAAGTAACTGCTGATGATGTTAAGCGTGTTGCAAACGAGTATTTCAAAAAATCCAATCGTACGGTTGGGATCTTAAAAACTAATGTTGAAGAATAAGAAGATGAAGACAATCACACATTATATATTTTCTGCGTTAACACTGATCATGTTTTCATTGTCAATTAATGCTCAAACTAAGCAGGCTGCTTTTAAGGTTCCTGCTTACGAGAAATTTACATTAGCAAATGGATTAACAATTTACCTGATGGAACAGCATGAAGTTCCGGTTATCAGCTTTTCGGCAATCCTCCCTGCAGGTGCAATTTACGATGGATCGCAATCTGGGCTGGCCTCGATTACAGCTTCCGGCTTGCAATATGGGACGAAGAGCTATTCTAAAACGAAGATTGAAGAAGAGCTTGATTTTATCGGGGCAAGCTTGAACACTTATGCCAGCAAAGAATCAGCAGGTTTATCCTGTAAATTCGCCTCAAAAGATGTAGATAAAGTGATGCCAATCTTGAAGGAGGTGCTTATAGATCCGGTTTTCGATAAAGATGAATTTGAAAAGGAGAGAAAAAGAGTATTGACAAACCTTGACCAGGCAAAACAGAGTCCGCGAAATGTAATCGCATCGTATTGGGACAAATTTATTTATGGTGATCATGTTTATGGCAACTCTTTAACAGGAAGCCCTGCAACTGTAGGTAAATTCAGCATTGACGATCTAAAGAATTTTTATTCCTCGAATTATTCACCTAAAGGTGCTGCCATTGCAATAGTCGGAGATTTCAATTCAAAAGATATGCGAACACGGCTTGAAGCTTTGTTCGGGACTTGGAAACAAAAGGGTACAGCGCATTCGAATCTTGCCGCGCAGAATGTTCCAGCGATTACCACTACCCGGATCTTATTAGTTAATAAAGAAGATGCACGCGAAACAACATTCCTGATAGGTGGCTTGGGTATTCGCAGGGATAATCCTGATTTTGTTGCCATTGATGTGGTAAACACAGTTTTTGGAGGCCGGTTTACTTCTTGGTTGAATGATGAATTACGCGTGAATTCCGGCCTTACTTACGGAGCAAACAGCAGGTTTACTCCCTTGAAAAACTCGGGGACATTTGCTATCTCCACATTTACCGCTAATAAAACAACCGAAGCTACCATTGATAAAGCGATCCAGGTTCTGGATAGCCTTCATAAAAAGGGCTTTGATGATAAGACCCTGGCCTCGGCGAAGAATTATGTAAAAGGCCAGTTCCCGCCACGATATGAAACATCCGGACAGCTTTCGGGCTTATTAACTCAAATGTTCTGGTATGGCTTTGATGAGTCCTTTATTAATAACTTCGAGAAAAATGTGAATGGCCTTACTGCAGTAAAATCAAGGGAAATTATTAACAAATATTTCCCGAAAGATAAGCTGCAGTTTGTTGTTATTGGAAAATCAGAAGAGATTAAAAAGATTGCTGAAAAGTATGGACCGATAGTGACGAAGGAGATTAAGGCGGACGGATTTTAGAATCTAAATTCTCGTTTTTCCCTGTGGCGTCTACCATGCAGCTATATCTTTTATTTAATTTGGAGTTTAATCAATTGCAAGGAGCTTAAGCTCCTTGTCTCAAATGAAATATGAATAGGCTTTTGCCGAAATTAGAGTGAAATTTCATCCTTTGGTCTTTACTGATTTTGCATCTGAAGTATATTAGAAATTACTTGTGTGTACAAGGAAGCCAGGCCGCCGAAACACATTAAAATAGTTTATGTTTTTCAGTTATTCGGATCATATCTGCCTCCTAGCAGATTTTCAATTGCGTTACTTGCTCCAGTACTACCGTTAACTCGATATTTTTCATCAATTCGTTAGATTTTTGTAAATTCACCCTAACGCTGACAGGGTTTTAAACCCTGTCAGCGTTATCAGCGTTATTAGCCAAATTGTGAAATTTCTAAATCCTTTCCAATAAACCATTAATACCAACGGGTAACGAATGATTGAAATTAAGGCGCATCATTAAATTTATCACCCTTCTTTATACCACAACCCACATAAGTCTTTCCGTTGGCTGTTACTTCAACGGAGTAATTATACTGCCTATCCGACATTCCATCGCTGCACTTCTCTTCGCGGATCACAAGAACAAGCTTTTCGTTCGCTGAGTTCGTTGCTTCATAACGGTGAACGCCTCCTGCGACAGTCCCAGGAGAGTAGATAAATTCAAGCGCCTTTTCTTCTCCCACATTTTTGAAAACAATCCGCTGCTCATTAGGGATTATATCTACTGACCAGAACAGCTCATTTCCCAGCGCGATGAATTCATAATTATAGCAATCGGTTCTGAAATTCTTTGCCTCAACCTTCATGATCCCTGTTACCACAAGCATGTTTTCATATTCTGAGGCATATCCAATTTTAGATTTTCCTGATAGATAACTCCTAACCTCAGCATAGACGCTTTCGTAAGGATAGGATGGAAATCGGTTAGTTTTTTCATAAGGCTCATGGAGGCTTGCTATGCTATCGTTCACCCAGTAAACTGTCTGGCGGACGCTACAATCTTGGAAGGTTTTTACTTCATTTCCAAATGTATACAGACCTTTAAAAATGGATGAGGTAGTGTCCTCACGAGAAAGGATGGTATC
>JBDNGV010000506.1:0-5118 GCA_041689125.1 Daejeonella sp. | reverse complement strand
TAAAAATTCGTCCCAGCTAAACTAGACAATCCACCTTTGTTAGTATACCTAAGAAGGCACTTAGCTTTCAATCAATATCTCTATCATATATGCTCTTCATCTGCCATGCGTCTAAGGATACCAGCTCTGCATCTTTCCCTCTGGAGCTCAGGGAAACTCCCAGACTGTCTTCCCTTCCCGGATAAACACGAATCGAAACAACCTGTCTACCATTGACGAAAACTTCGACCACACTTTTGTCTACGAACACCCTTAGGTGTATGTTCTCGTTGGGATCTAGATGAAAAGGGGCTGTTTCGGGAGCCCTAACTTCCACATCAGGAAGTATAGAGGAATTGGAGGATTCGATTGAGATCAAGCTTTTTCTAACCCCCCGATCCTCTCGCACCCGGTCTTCTCCGGTAACCAAAGGTACCAAGTCAGCTGGCATACGAGCTGTTCCAGGTCCAGCTTTATATTCCAATCCGTTGGAAAAACCCTTTTCTTTATAGACCACTATCCGAGTATATTCTTCTTTATTGGGAGATCTTAGTACATTAAGTTCTATGGTTTTTGAATCTTTCGGATTTATTTCCGCAAATATCTCCATGGTGTTCCCCTGAATATTTTCCAGAACTAATTCCTCATTTGCGAGAAGTGTGGTTCTATCCACATGTTTCCCGTCATAACGCAGAGAGGATAGGTCTCCTGCAGGCTCTTGACCCAGAACATCATCTGAAAGCAGGGTCAATCTACGTGGTAAGGTCATTATTTGGTTCCAGCCTTCGGTAGGTTTTCCCGGGTTCATGTTAAAGATGACGATAACTCCTCCCTCTCCGTCAGGAGTGGCAGAAGGAGCATGTAACCCTGCAGGACTCACCGCCCCATGATTGAATTTACCACCGGAGGTAACTATGAACTTATCGTTTTCCTTGTCATAATCCCCCAACAGGTATTGACCTCCACTCATATGACTGAAGAAATTCATGATATATCTGTCCCCTATAGGCCAGAAATATGGGCAAGCCCCATCATCTCCAACCAAAGTGAAACGGTCATCTTCGACAAATTCATGAAGATACTCCCAATCAGCAAGATCTTTTGAACGGAAAAGATCGTTTGCCCTCACCGGCTTGCCTCCAGGCCCTGTTTCACTTCGTCCGGCCGAGAGAGAATAGTAATAATCTCCTTTTTTCCAGATAGACGGATCGAAAACGCTGTAAGGAAGCTGATAACCTGTCGGGCTTTTCAAGGGAATAACAGCTTTCCCAGTAACCTTCTCCCAATTGAGAAGCAATGGATCACTGGACACAGCCACCATATTCCCTGCGCCAGTACCATGGTACATAGCAATTACCCTGTCATCTTCAACCAAAGTGGCCCCTGAAAATACGTGCCGTTCTGGTCCTGGATAAATCGCGTAAGGAAGATCTCTCCAGTGTACCAGGTCTTTGCTTATGGCGTGGCCCCAATGTTGCCTTGGATCTTCGGGGGGATATGCCTGATAAAAAAGATGCCAGTTACCGTTCCAGTAACTTAAGCCGTTGGGATCGTTCAAGTTACCTTCGGGATTGACATAATGGTAGATGGGTCTGTAGGGGTCACTGGCCAGGTTCTCTCTGGACTTATTCAGCCTCAACATTAAGGGGTTGCTCTTTAGCTGTTCTTCTTGCTCCTCAACCGTGTTGGCAAAGGTATATTGGGAAACTTTTGAGGTATTATCGTAATTTTCACTTTGGGCGTTTCCTTGGTGGCAGGCCAAATATACCACTAACAAGAGAGAGGATGAGCTGAAATAGTTATTAAATCTTTTCATGATTTCTGAAATTTTAGTTTAATTTTTATTTGGGCTAAAACAAATAATTTTACTTGTTTAGGGTCAATGTTTAAAATTGTTCACTCTATTTTTCTTCGCTTTTTTTGAATTACTCATAAAGCCAATATTTACACAGTTCTAAATTAATATTTTGAAAAATATTAAAAAATCAAATACAAGCCAAAGTTACCTTTTGATGTGTATTCAATCTTAGTGTTAGTAACGAGCACGAGCCAAGGCCCGTGCTCGGAAAACTAACTCAAACTAACTCAACTTAACTCTGAGTTATACTTTATAATCAGAAATTAATATCCCGGATTTTGAATATAAACTCCTCCTGTAAAATCTATTTCTCTTTGAGGAATTGGGTAATATTCATCCCTTCCAGCGGTGAATTGTGCGTTGGTTAAAAAATCTCTTTTAGTTCTTTCAACAGTTAAATATCCATTTAAAACCGCTGCAGCTTCTCCCCAACGAACAAGATCAAAGAAACGAGGTCCTTCCATTCCAAATTCTAATCTTCTTTCGAATTTTAATGCTTTTAATGCGAATTCTTTATTTGGGAATGCACTATATGTACCAATATTATAAATATCATCCGCACCGGCAGCGAGTGGTCTTGTTGTACTTGCCGCGGCACGATTTCTAATCTGGTTAATAATAGGAAGTGCCTCATTCAATCTATTTAACTGAATCAAAGCTTCGGCTTTGAACAATAAAACATCAGCATAGCGAATAAAATCGACATTTTTTGAAGTCCCCACAAATGGACCTTCTTTTACATAACAAGAACAATCTGGTGCTTGTTGTTCTTTCATATTACCAAAATAACCATATACCCCTGGATCTCGAGCCCAGCTGAAATTATAGATCATATCTCCAGATTCCTTCACCGTATTTCTATATTTAAATGGTCTGCCAGGAAGCCCCACAGTATGGTCAATTCTTGGATCTACTGTTAGGCCAACGGCGGGAATAGTAGTTCCGTCTGCTTCTACGGTATTAAAAATATCTACATTATTAAAGGTATCTAATAAAGGAAGTCCGTTAGCATCAGTCCTAAAAGCATTGACCATATTTTGACTGGCCAAATGGAAACCACAACAGCCGTAAAGACCCGTTCCGTGAGGAGAGTTTAACCCTGTTACAAAACTAACGCGGCTTACAATAGTGCCATCGTTGATAGAAAACTGAGCCGCCCATATCGATTCTGGACCATTATCAAAACCATCTAAAAAGTTATTCCCATAATCTGCTTCTAAACTAGAGGTGACATCATCGGCATAAGTAATAACTTCTTCGAGACGAGCAGTATTGATATTGGTTACTTGGTGGGTTTCGCTTTGTTCGTAAGCTTGATACAAACGTAGTTTAGCTAAATAAGCAGCAGCCGCATTTTTATCAGCTCTACCCACTTGCTCTTGAGATTGCGGTAGGTTATTGTAGGCAAAAAGGAAATCAACTGCAATTTTTTCCCAGAGCGCATCGTTGGAAAGGTCATTAGAAACTTCCGCTTTTTCCTCTGAAGTTAAATCCTCTGTGATGTAAGGTATCTTCTTAAACAAAGTTTTTAAAATGAAGTGTGAATGAGCTCTTAAAAATCTAAGTTCCGCTTGTCTCAAAGTCTTTTCCGCATATTCGGCATCAGGAATTTCATTGATAACTGTAAGTGCAAAATTTGCTCTTGAAATGGCTTTATAGTAATTACTCCAAGTTCGTGGCCCCATCCAATCAGTGCCATTATCAGCTTCAGTAAGGTTGTATTGTTCGTATTTATCAACGATACCTACATCGCCACGACCACCGCCGCCTTTATAAGCATCATCGGAGCGAACACTACCATAAACCCACATTTGTGTAAGTGGCCCAACCATCTCATCATTTGCAATACCTGCATAAGCAGCAACCACCAATGATTCTGCATTTTCAGCTGTCGCGACGTTCTCGTTTGATAGTACTCCTTCTGGCTCGTACTCTAAAAAATCTTTAGCGCAGGATGTAAAGAGTAGCAAAAACAACATCCCTAGTATTAATAATTTATTATGTTTCATGATTATCATTTTTTATTAAAAGTTTACGTTAAGACCTAGAGACAATACGGTAGGTACGGGAATGGTTCCTACATTTGTACGTTCTGGATCTGCACCTATATATCCTTGTGGCGTAAACCACAATAGGTTTTCTCCTTGAAAGTACAATCTAAATTGAGTCATTCCACCCCAATTACTAATTAAATCCTGAGGCAAAGAATACCCTACTTGTAGATTTCTAATTTTGAAATAAGAGTTATTTCGGAATAAATAGTCCGATGTTCTTAAATCGTTTAGAGCCAAAGATAAGGAGGGAATATTGGTATTGGTATTTGTTGGTGTCCAAGCATTCAATACACCTAATCCTCCGTTTTCTCTACTTGTAGCGAAATTATTCCAGAAGATATAAGGATCTTGACCAATTCTACCTGTCACACCTGAACCGAAAATTGAAAAATCGAAATTTTTATAACCGAGGTCAATGCGTATCCCGTATTCCATATCAGGTAAGGTATTCCCAATAAAGTCTCTGTCATCAGCATTAATTGTTCCATCACCATTCAAATCTTGGAATTTTAAACTTCCAGGTCTTGCACCTACCTGCGTTGGTGAACTGTCAACATCAGCTTGACTCTGGAAAAGCCCATCGGTCTTAAATCCAAAAATTGAAAACTGTGATTGACCCACGATTGAATTCTGAGCGGTACCTGGGAAGGCTGCCCTTACTTCTTCTGGTAAAAAAGTAATTTTATCTCTAAATGCCCCAAAATTAGTTGAAACTCCAAAACTAAGCCCGCTATCAAAAGTTTTAGCATAGGCTAATGAAAGTTCCCAACCTTTAGTTTCAGTAGAAGCTCCGTTTAAAACCCGTTGTTGACCTTCACCAATTACAGATGCAATGGGTGGTGTGGTTAAAATATCATCGGTATCTCTTGTGAAATAATCGAAAGAACCTACTATGGCATTATTGAACAATCCAAAATCTACACCTATGTTAATCTCTTTTGTAGTTTCCCATTTCAAAGCTGGATTAGCTGCTTGAGTGGATACAAAACCAGATGGAAGGGTACCCGTATTATTCCCGTTTAAGTCATAAGCCGTGCCTACATTATAAAAGGTATTAAAGAAGAAATTGTCTCTTGTGGCCGAAAGTTGGTTGTCAGCATATCTTGCTTCGAAGATACCAAAACGAGCCAAATCAGCAATATTTTGGTTACCAACTTGTCCGTAACCAGCTCTTAATTTAAGTTCACTTACGATTTCTTTATCCTTAAAAAATTCCTCTTCACTTAT
>JBDNGV010000505.1:0-6359 GCA_041689125.1 Daejeonella sp. | reverse complement strand
ATATACAAACAGGCATTGGGGCGTGAAGTTCGCACAGATGAATATAAAATCGCAATCAAAATATTGGGAAACAACCCTAAAACCGATTCCATTCAGGATCTGTTTTGGGCTATGATGTTGCTTCCCGAATTTCAAATTATCTATTAATATTTAATTATTAGGCATGAATAATCAATGGAATAGAAGGGAGTTTTTAAAAAAGAGCAGTGCTGCTACCCTGGCAGCGCTGGCTGCAGGTGCCCCCCTATCAAGTCTGTTATCTTCCTGCAATAATAGAAGAAATGCCAAAGCCGATACTGTGATTTTACTCTGGATGGCAGGGGGAATGGCTCATACGGATACTTTTGACCCTAAACGGTATACCCCTTTCAGCAAAGGAATGAATGCCAATGATGTGCTTAGCACCTTTAAACCTGTTCCTACCATACTTGATGGAGTTTCATTTTCAGAAGGACTTGAGTCAATCGGAAAAGTATTGGATAGAGGTACCGTAATCCGATCCTATGTAGCGGGCGACATGGGACATATTTTACATTCTAGGCACCAGTATCACTGGCATACCTGTTATAAACCACCTCAATCTGTTTCTGCGCCACACATCGGTTCCTGGATTGCTAAAGAACTGGGAACAGTTAATCCAGTTATCCCTGCTTTCATAGATATAGGTCAGCGCTTTACCTTGGGTGAAGGTGAAGAATTAAAAGCTTTTCATACTGCCGGATTTCTTGGAAGTGAATATGGTCCATTCCTTATCCCTGATCCATCTGCAGGGCTTGAAAGTGTTAGACCTCCGGTGGGGATGTCATCCATGCGGTTTGAAACCAGAAATCAGCTTTACAATGATCTGATTAGTAAAGGTGCAATGGGTGAATTTGGAAGCGATTATCAAAAAGAATCATTGAGGAGGTCAATGGAACAGGCTTATATACTTTTAAAATCTCCCGAAGCGGCTGCTTTTGATCTAAGCAAAGAACCCAAAGAAAGTTATGACGTCTATAATACCGGAAAGTTTGGCTTAGGTTGTTTAATGGCACGCCGGCTGACAGAACAGGGTGCGCGCTTCATCAGTGTAACAACAGAATATGAGCCCTTCAAAAGCTGGGACACCCATGATAATGGACATACCCGCCTCATTGATATGAAGAAACAAATTGATGGCCCTATTTCCCAATTAGTAAAAGATCTTGAAAAAACAGGACATCTGGATCGCACACTGATCATTTTAGCAAGTGAATTCAGCAGGGATATGATGGTTGAAGGTAGACCTGATCTTAAAGTACAAGAACAGGTTCAACAACCGGACATTATTCAAGATATCAAAAATTATGGCATGCACAGGCACTTTACTGATGGATGTTCCATTTTAATGTTTGGAGGTGGAATAAAAAAAGGAAATGTTTATGGCAAAACTTCAGATGAACGGCCCTGCAAAACTGTTGAAAAACCGATCCGGATTGAAGAGATTCACCAAACGATTTATCATGCTCTTGGCATTGCTGAAGATGCTAATTACATAGTGGAGAAAAGACCGTTTTACACTACACCTGATGGTTCGGGCAAGGCAGAAATGGAACTTTTCGGGTAAAAACTACGATTTTAAAATTTACCGTTTAAAAACTCCAAAGAAAAGGATATTCTTATTCTTAGATGGATCCATTCCCGGATTTTCATATTACAGGCATGACAGGTCAGGACAGACTTTGATTTTTTAATATTTAATTTGAATTTATTATTGGGTAATGGCATTATTTTCCTGATTAATTCTATATTTAATTATGCAATTCAATAAAAACGAATAATTTTAGTTTTGATGGCTTCCACAGGATTTTTTCATTATTCAAGAGTTTTTATTGGCTTATGTATTCTGCCCTTGTTCTCATTTCAAACAAATGCTGAACTAAAATTCAGAAAACAATTGATCGCCTCAGAAAGCGCAGAGTCAGTTGGAGTTTTTGACGTGAATGGAGATCAAAATCTTGATATTGTTTCAGGAAGTTATTGGTATGAGGGGCCTGCCTTTCTGAATCGCCATTTAATAGGGCAGGTAGAACGGGTAAGTGAGTATTATGATGACTTTGCTACTATTCCACTTGATGTTGATGGTGATGAAAAAATAGACTTTATCACCGGCGGATGGTTTAGTAAAACTCTTCGCTGGCGTAAAAATCCGGGTAATGAAAAAGAGTGGGCATTATTGGACATTGCACAAACCGGGAATATAGAAACGATACGAGCATGGGATATAGATGGGGATGGATTTGATGAAATAGTGCCTAATACCCCCGGCAGTTCTTTAATCTATTATACATTAAAACGGGACAAAAACAATAAAGCGCTCGGAGATTTTACAAAAACAATAGTAAGCGAAAAGCATGGCCACGGTTTGGGCTTCGGCGATATTAATGGAGATGGAAGAGGAGATTTTATAATCTCAGAAGGCTGGGTCGAAGCTCCAGATGACAGGAATAATAAAGCATGGAAGCTTCATCCTGATTTTGATCTAAAAGATGCCAGTATTCCCATCCTAGTTGTAGATGTTAATAAGGATGGATTAAATGATCTTATTGCAGGTCATGGTCATTCTTATGGCCTTTATTGGTATGAACAAAAAAGAGAAGAAAAATCTATTAAATTTATCAAACATCCCATAGATCCTTTTCATTCACAGTTTCATACCATGGAATGGGAGGACATTGACAACGATGGACAAATGGAATTGATTACCGGTAAACGTTATCGTGCTCATAATGGGAAAGATCCCGGAGGCAACGAGTCCCCGGGACTGTATTATTTTAAATGGAACGGAGAATCATTCACAAAACACGTGATCAATTTTGGTCCTTTTGGTGAAGGCAAGGGTACAGGTATCTATTTCAGCATTGCAGATCTACATAAAACCGGTAGGAAAGACATTGTGGTTGCAGGTAAAGATGGATTATATGTATTTTTTAATGAGAAGCCCTGAAAAATTTAATTTCATCTCCAACACAAAAATCAATTTTATATTTAAAATAATTTAAAAATAACAGTACATAAAATTATGAATCGGAACACGTATTTAAAACTGGCAGGATTGCTTCTCATCGTCTTTTTTGTGGGAATCTCTTTTATTGACAACGTAAAAGAAACCAAAAGAAACAGAGTCAGAGAACTGGATCCAAAAGTTGAGAAGCTTAAGTTACAACCTGATTTCAAGGCTGAGCATCTATATAGTCCATCAGAGAGCAAAAATGGTTCATGGGTAGCCATGACTTTTGATCATAAGGGTAGAATGATTGCCTGTGATCAGTACGGATTCTTATATCGTTTAACAATTCCACCAATTGGTACCGAATCAGTCAAATCAAAAATAATTGTAGAAAAACTTGAAATTAAAGTTGAGGGTGACACCTCAAAAATAAAAATTAAAATGGGCTATGCCCAAGGCTTGCTATATGCATTCAATAGCCTTTACGTGATGGTTAATCATAAAAGTGATACTTCAATGACTAAGGGAAGTGGGCTATACCGCCTTGAGGATACTGATAACGATGATCAATATGACAAGATTTCCCTTCTAAAGGATATGGTTACTCCCGGGGGAGAACACGGCCCACACAGTATGGTCGTCTCGCCTGATAAAAAATCAATTCATGTCATTGCCGGTAATCATGTGGATGTTCCCAAAATGGATGCTTATCGCTTGCCTGAAACATGGGAAGAGGATAATCTATTGCCATTAATAAAAGATCCAAACGGTCATGCAAATGATCGTGCTGCTCCGGGTGGCTTCATTGCTAAAATAAATCCGGCAGGTACAAAATGGGAATTAATCAGTGCAGGCTACAGAAATGCCTTCGATTTGGCCTTCAATGAAGTTGGGGATATGTTTGTTTATGATGCAGACATGGAATGGGATTTTGGAATGCCCTGGTACAGACCTACCCGTATCAGCCACAGTACAAGTGGCAGTGAATTTGGATGGCGAACAGGAAACAGCAAATGGTCACCAGCCTACCCGGATAATTTGCCAGCCATTTTAAATATTGGACAAGGCTCTCCCACCAGTCTTTTCAGTGGGAATAATGCACGGTTCCCTGAAAAATACCGGAGAGGATTATTTGCATTTGACTGGAGTTTCGGAATCATTTATGCCGTTCA
Organism: Daejeonella sp.; assembly: GCA_041689125.1. Classification (GTDB taxonomy): domain Bacteria; phylum Bacteroidota; class Bacteroidia; order Sphingobacteriales; family Sphingobacteriaceae; genus Daejeonella. Next base: position 2,219 of record JBDNGV010000505.1, on the reverse strand, counting down.
ATTAATCCCAAGTGGATCTTCTTATAAAGCAACGGCCGAAGAATTTATTTCAGGTGCACCCCTGCCTTTAACGGATGGCATAATTGGACCTGATGGAGCAATGTATTTTTTAACCGGCGGGCGTAAACTGGATTCAGACCTTTACAGGGTTTATTATGGCGAAAATACTTTACCCAATACTCCATTAATCACAAAAACTTCTGCCGAAATATCTAGAGCACGAAATGTAAGACGGCAATTGGAAACATTCCACGGCGCTCCAAATGTAAAAGCCATTCCTTTGGTTTGGTCTTACTTGAAAAACAATGATCGTTTTATTCGTTATGCTGCTCGTATAGCAATAGAACATCAGCCTATTAGCCAATGGCAGGAAAAAGCATTTCAAGAATTAGACCCTCAGATACTCACACAAGCAATGATTGCCATGGCTAGAATCGGAGACAGAAGTTTACAAGTTAGGATGATCAGGAAATTAATAGTGGACATAAACTTCAAGCTATTACCTGAATCTCAACAAATAGATGTTTTAAGAGCCTATGAATTGATAATTTCTAGAATGGAAAAACCTTATGAGTCACAAAAAGTAGTACTGAGCAGTTATTTAAATCAATTCTATCCTGCAAAAAGCAATGAATTAAATCGCTCATTCAGTAAGATTTTGGTTGCCTTAGATGACCCATTAGTAGTTCAAAAAACACTAGCCTTACTTGATGGCGCCGTTCAGGATGTAGATGATCAGAAAACTTTCATGCAGTCTTCAGATTTAATCCTGCGTAATCCACAATACGGACTAGACATTGCAGCTATGTTAGCCAAAACGCCACCTGCACAGCAGATTTATTATGTAACTGCACTAAGTGAAGCCAAAAATGGCTGGACACCAGAGCTAAGAGAAAAATACTTTAAATGGTATTCTACTGCCTTTGGCTTTAAGGGAGGAAATAGTTTTATTGGGTTTATTGATAAGGCCCGAAAAATGGCTTTAGCTAATGTACCCCAAGATAAGTTTGACTTTTACAATACGCTTTCCGGAAATGATTTATTAACCAAAAACGGAATGAAATTAGCTAGTGTGGGTAGCCCAAAAGGTCCGGGAAGAACCTGGAAAATGGATGAAGCACTTGAAGTTGTTCAGAAGGATTCAACAGATCGAAACTTTGAGCAAGGGAAAATGCTCTTTAGTGCTGTTCAATGTATTTCTTGTCATAACATGAAGGGTGAAGGAGGTGCGGTAGGTCCTGCATTATCTCAGTTGGGAACACGATTCTCTGCTAGGGATATTCTGGAGTCAATTCTCGAGCCCAATAAAGTTATTTCTGATCAATATGCCTATACGTCTTTTTATCTAAAAGATGGTGGTTCGGTAACCGGGCGACTTAAAAATGAAGATACTGAGAAATACTATATCTCTCAGAATCCTTTCGCCCCTCAAACTCTACGTGAAGTAATGAAAAGAGAGGTTGTAAGAACTAGAATATCCGATGTATCATCCATGTATCCTGGTATGATTAATAGCCTGAACAAAGAAGAGTTAAAAGACCTAATGGCTTATCTGATTTCTGGCTCTAATGCAGATCATCAGATCTATAAAGCAAAATTAAATAAACAAAAAGCTGAGTAAGGAGATTATAATTTTGGACCAACAGGCCTGGCACAATAAAATATCGAATACCACTCAATTGGGAGGAATTGAAACTTCTATTCTGGATAATGGAGCAGGGCGTGGAACGCGCATTGCCTGGATTAACACTGGATCAGGCCTCCGTTTTAAGGTGGTAATTGACCGCGCTATGGATATTGCTGATGCATTTTACAATGAGCATAGCCTTGCATGGCTGAGCCATTCGGGAATCAGCAATGCAGAAGCCTTATCTGATAAAGGTATTGACTGGCTCAGAACTTTTGGCGGAGGATTAGTAGTGAGTTGCGGACTTAGTCATGTTGGCGGGCCCGAAAAAGATAAGTATGGTGAACGCGGAATTCATGGTCGGATAAGTAATACCCCGGCAGAAATTGTCTCTATCATTCAACCTGATCCCTTATCAGGAAACATGGAAATGAGTATTACCGGTATCATCAGGGAATCGCAAGCACTTGGAAACAGGCTTGAACTAAGACGTACTATAACTGCAACTCTCGGAAAGTCGTCTATCCTTATTCATGATGAAGTGGTCAACCGGGGAAATACAGATGCTCCCCATATGCTCCTTTACCACTGT
>JBDNGV010000504.1:0-1896 GCA_041689125.1 Daejeonella sp. | reverse complement strand
GAAGAAGCATCTGTAATGATGGTTGGTTTAAATCCAGAAAGGATCATGCAGGGCTTATTGCAGATCACTGATCAAAAAAGAGGCGCTGAAAGAAACTTCCGCTTAGTGGCAGATTATTCAATGCCTAATGTGTCTGATAAAGTGGCCAGAATTATCATAAGCTATACCGACTATATCAAACGCACCGTCTGGAGTGAAGAATAGAACACAGATCATGTAGATGAACAAAGATAAAAAATTGATCAGCCCCCACAACCCGGCTGTTCACCCACATCACTCTTCACAAACCAACATAATGAAGGAATCTCAAAAAACGGAATTTAAACAAATCTGGAAGGACGAATACCTGAAGCATATATGTGCTTTTGCTAACACACATGGCGGCAGCTTATTAATTGGAGTAGGTGATAATGGAGAGATTGTTGGAATAAAAGAAAGAAAGAAATTACTTGAAGATATTCCCAACAAAACAATTCACCTTCTCGGCATTGTTGTAGATATACATTTGCATGAGAAATCCGGTAAGGAATACCTTGAAATTGTTGTTCATCCAAGTAGTGTTCCTATTTCCTTAAAAGGGATTTATTATGTAAAAAGTGGCAGTACCAGACAGGAACTAAAGGGGGCTGAACTTCAGCACTTCATCCTCAAAAAGATGGGGCGGACATTTGACGAGTTACCTGTCGAAAGTGCAAATCTTAATAGTATTGATGAAAAAGCTGTCAAAAAGTTTCTAGGTAAAGCCATCAAAGTAAACCGTATTTCTATTGATGCCGAGAACGATAATCTGCAAAATATCCTCTCAAATCTAAAGCTGATAACAGAATCAGGAAAATTAAAAAATGCAGCAGTTCTGCTTTTTGGGAAAGACCCACTACAGTTTTTTAGCTCCGTTTCATTCAAAATTGGTCGTTTTGGAGATAGTGTTCATGATCTGAGATTTCAGGATGTTATCGAAGGCAATATTTTTGAAATGCCCGACAGGGTAATTGATACCCTTCGTGCTAAATATCTTGTATCACCTATCAGGTATGAAGGCTTACAACGCATCGAAGAATTAGAATATCCTGAGGAAGCTCTAAGGGAAGCAATCCTTAATGCAATTATCCATAAAGACTATACAAGCGTTCACATTCAATTAAGTGTTTATGATGATAAAATCATCCTATGGAATCCGGGTAAACTTCCGGAAGAGATAGCGATTGAAGAGTTGAAACGTAAACACCCCTCTATTCCACGGAACAAATACATTGCAGATATTTTCTTTAAGGCTGGTTACATTGAAACCTGGGGCAGGGGTATTCAAAAAATTATCAGTGGTTTTATTAAGGCCGGTCATCCGGAACCAACATTTGAAGAATTGGCCGGGGGTTTGCAAGTAACACTATATAAAAGTGTGGAGAAAAGTGTGGAGAAAAGTGTGGAGAAAAGTGTGGAGAAAATAGTCCTGTTAATCGGAAACAATCCTACAATTACTCAACTGGAATTAGCAGAAGCAACCGGCCTTTCGAGGCGTGGAGTTGAAAAAAATATTACTAAACTGAAAAATGAAGGTAGAATCGTACGCATCGGCCCTGCAAAAGGAGGCCATTGGGAAATTATAAAATAATAAAGTTGAAAAATCCACGCAAACCCCATGCAAAACCGATGCAAACCGTCTTACTTTTACTTAGCAACCTATGCTGAGCCCCGATGTATTGAGCCTGTCGAAGTGTCGAAGCAAGCCGAAGTATCCGTGTTCTATTCCCCGAAGCTATGGAAGAAGCATCTGTAATGATGGTTGGTTTAAATCCAGAAAGGATCATGCAGGGCTTATTGCAGATCACTGATCAAAAAAGAGGCGCTGAAAGAAACTTCCGCTTAGTGGCAGATTATTCAATGCCTAATGTGTCTGAT